>NZ_JAKLTL010000010.1:0-125428 GCF_022012315.1 Acinetobacter sp. ME22 | reverse complement strand
GTCAGAAGGCTTGCGTACCACGGCATATCTGGATACGGGTGGAGTCTGGACGATTGGCTATGGCACGATCAAGTACCCAAATGGTCAGGCAGTCAAGAAAGGGGATAGTTGTACACAAGGTCAGGCTGAACTGTGGTTACAGAATGATTGTGAATGGGTGGATCAATGCCTGGATAAATACATCAAGATCAATGTGACTCAAAACCAGTTTGATGCCTTGGCCAGCTTTGTGTACAACGTCGGTGAAACAGCATTTGTTAAAAGCACCTTACTGACACTGCTGAATCAGTCAAATTTCAGTGCAGCAGCGGGGCAGTTTGATCGTTGGGTATTTGACAATGGTAAGCGGGTTCAGGGATTGGTGAATCGTCGGGTGGCTGAAAAGGCTTTGTTTACAATAATACTATAATGTAAGAAATTGACTTTAATAGAGTAATGTAGTATTTATTTAATAATAAATTATCACGTTATCTAAAATTTAAGTTCCCAGCCGTATATAATTGAGCAAGTTATATACGGTTTTTTTATATAAACTAATACATGAAAAATCATTAAAAAAATTATTTATTTTCTATATATATCAATATTTTGTTTCTTTATTTTTATTTATTTGTGAAATATAAAGTGTTACTTTTATATTAGTTTTTTAATTTTTCCAGTATGCTATATAAAATCTTTTGAAAAGTTTTACATAAATATTGAAGTCAAATAATTTACTTATACTAACTATTAGAAAGTAACAAACTTTTAGATAGAGGAAAATTATGAAAATTGAAAAATATCATATAGGTTTATTCCCTGTTGTTATGTTGAATTGGTTTAAACTAGGGTGTCCAACTAGGATGGCTGTAGAGATACAATCCATAGCAAAAAGCCAAAGATCTAAATTAAAAGTAGTGTGCTCTGAGGAAATACTATAAATTTAGTGTAGTTTAAATCTCTGAATTATTGAAATCATATGCGGAATTTTTTAACAGTTCGTAATATTGATGATGAATCTAATAGAGTATATAAAATTTTTTTGGTAAAAAGTACTAAGCAAAATAGTTACCTATTTGAAGATGAATATGGAAACAAATTAAGAAGCCATTTAAGTCATCACTCCCCAATTTCTCTAAATTCTCTAGTACTTGGAGGTATTTATATGTTAGATGAAGTTTGGGTTCTGGTAATTGATATAAATTAAAGCTATCAATAAGATAGCTTTAAAATTATGAAAACTAGAATGAAGTCAGTGCTGAATAGCTTAAAGGAATAGAGAAGCTAATAAGGATTATGGAGGCTGTTCGTTTAAGATTTCTCTGATTTAACCAAGAAATACGATTAGATACAAGGATGGAGCCAATAAATACCCAAAGCATTGCGATAGGAATAATTAATATCAAGAAAATACTGATATGAATTATATATTCATGTAGAGATTTCCAACTAGATGCAGGAAATACGCCTGAAGCAAATAAAAGTGCTTTAGGATTTAAGAGTGTTGCACAGAAAAGAGCTTTAACAGAAATAGATATCTGATTTTCTTTATCCTCAATGTGAGATGTTTGCCATAATTTTAATGCTAAAAAAATAATATATGTTGCACTTAAAAGTTTCATAAGAGGTGGGAGAATAGGTAGTTTATGTGCAATAGAATCAATAAGTATCCCCCATGTTGATATTGCAATTAGATAACCAGCTACCTCTGCTGGAATTAACTTTAGAGAATTTCTAATCCCAGATTCAATCCCGGATGAGGCTAACAATGTGTTTGTTGGCCCTGGAGTTAGAAGAATAGTAACGACTAAGCTAATAAATAACCATGAAGTCATTAGTTGAAGTCCTTTTTTAAAGTGATAAAAATAATCAATTAAAGAAATTATTTTTTCTATCAGAAAGATGTAAGAAAATTTGATAAAAATTCATAAAGTGTGATCTATATTATATTTTTATAATAATATGTAAACTAAATCAAAATTTTTTATGATATTGTAAAATTTTAGTGAAAAAAGTTGTTGTTCCATAACTTTTATGTTTGTGGTATGTCAATAATTTTCTTTTCAATATTTTTATTTTTAAGATAAACTTTATAAATTCGTTGATCTTAGAGCAAAAAAATTGAATAAATAAGTTATTGTAAGCCATTTTCATAAGAATTTTAAAAGAGAAATATTTTATGGATAAAATTGATTTTAAAGCAGATCTTGAGTTTATTTATGAATTTACGGACAAAACAGAAGGCTTCACAGGTAATTTAGAAAAAGATCTTGCTCGATTTGTAAATAATTTCAATTTATTAAATAGTAGTAAAATACTATACTTGTTACCAAGCTGTGGAGAAGATGTATGTTTTCAGCCAATTATTTTATCAGATTCACAGAAATATATAGAGGTTTATGAATTTCCATGCAGCCCTACAGATAAAGAAAATTTTATTAATTGGTTTATTCAATACCTTTCTTAAGGTATGGTATTTGAACTGATTTTTATTTTCAAACTGGAAATGGTGCCCTATTGGTGAATAAAGAAATATCAGTAAAAACAGTTGGTTATGTTGATAAAGTGATAACTTTGAAA
This sequence comes from Acinetobacter sp. ME22, assembly GCF_022012315.1. Taxonomy (NCBI): domain Bacteria; kingdom Pseudomonadati; phylum Pseudomonadota; class Gammaproteobacteria; order Moraxellales; family Moraxellaceae; genus Acinetobacter; species Acinetobacter sp. ME22. Next base: position 122,869 of record NZ_JAKLTL010000010.1, on the reverse strand, counting down.
TTAAAATCTATTAAAGATACTAAACTAAATGAATGGGTTTTTGAGGATAACTCTGGAAATAGATTACAAAGGCATCTTAAACCATATCTAGAAATACCAGTAAATGCTGTTATCGAAGGAGGCTTATATTATTTATGTAAGCAGTGGGTGTTGGTTACTGAGGTTAGAAATCTGGATTAAGGAATAGAACCATGAGTACTGATTATGTATGGGACATTGCATATGCAGTCTATAGGAATATTTTGTATCGCTTTAAATTTAATTTGGAAAGGTTAAATCAAATAGATTTCTTGGAAGAATGCCTATCTGAGATAGCTGAAGTAAAAATGATAGATTACTATATTGAAAAGCATCATGATAATTTAGTAATCAATGTTTCTAATGAGATATATGTTATTGTAAAACAAGATATTCCAAACATGGATGAATGGGTTCAATTCGTAGATTTTTTTTCTGAACAAATACGTCAGATTTTTTATAAAAATAGTTGACTGAATTGATATGATTTAGTATATTTTTTATACGTTCACTAGACTTGTTTCGGGCTACGTATACTTCTCATACGTAGCTTTTTTTATAAAAAAATTATAATGCTATTATTTTTCAATAAAAACTAATCTCATAAAATATAACTTAATTATTGCTTATGAGATCAGATTGTAATAAATTTATGAAAAATATAAAAAATGAGGGTATTATGGCAAATTGGAATCATTACGATGGTTTGCAGGAGTATACACCAGATCTAGAATTTCTAGATTGTCCTTTCTGTGGTAGTGATTATATTTCAGCTAAGTCCCAATTCTTTGATGAAGATAAGTTTTATAATGCTCGAGTTTTTTGCAATCTTTGTGGTGCTCACAGTGGATGGGCTTTAAGTAATAGTTCGTTTGACCAAGATGTTAAATTAAACTTTGAAAGTGAAAAAGACGTTGTGAATTATGCTATTTTTTTATGGAATATGCGTTCAGTTAGACAGGAATTAAAAAAGTAAGTAATAAATCCATCTTTATTATTAAAAAAATATGAGAAGAATTTATGGAAATGGATAGGGATTTTGTGGCTTTTATAATTGTAGTAGCAGCAAAAAATAAAATATTTCCTAAGAATATGAATACCAGTGAATATTTAAAATTTGTTGAAAATCTTGAGAAATTTACTCATGAAATCCTTATATATTCAAGCCATAAGAACGAATTGACTATAAATTTTTCACAAAAAATAGATGACTTACCTTTCAAAGTTAGAACGAAAAGGATGCTAAAAGAAGCAGGTATTTTTACAATCAATGATATTCTTGATCGATCAGAATCACAGTTATTGGGCTATTATGGACTCGGTAGTCAAGCTTTAAAGGAAATAACAGGATTCTTGAAAGAACACAAAATTTGGTTCAAAAATAAAGAATAACTAAGTTATTCAACGAGGTTTTTATGAAGGAAGTATTAATTTTTTTAGTGAGTACACTACTGTTAGCTACTTCAAATACAGCATATGCAAAAAAATCAATTGTTACTGAGACAGTTATAAAAGAAAAAATCATAAAAGAGTCTATTGAAAATTATCCAGGTCCTTGTGCATGCCCTTACAATACAGCTAGAAATGGTAGTAGATGTGGAAAGCGAAGTGCTTATTCAAGAGCTGGTGGTTATGAGACTGTTTGTTATAAAAGCGATGTAACCACTCAGATGATTCAAGACTATAAGAGTAGGAATAAAAGATAATGGCAGAAAAAATTTTATTTTCGAAATTTACGAAATATTTTTTAGTAATCATTTTGCTATTTTCTGCTATTTTTATCATTTTTTGCCAGTGGTACATCACGCATAAAAATATAGCAGGTGGTTATATAGAAGGGTCGGAAGGCTACTCTGGTTATACATTTGCTGAATACAATAATTTTACATCAAAAGATGAGTGTGAGTACGCAAAAGACCCAGCATTTGCCGAATTCAAAACGGGACAAGAATTCATGGAAGGATGCCATAAATATTTAAAAGATAAGAGTCCTTGATGCATCTATAGATTTAATTTAAAAAGATGCTGTAGCTTTTGAAGCCATCATTTTGATAACTAGGCATTGCTTTTCCACCCGTCAACCATATTTGCCCAAGCCTGTAGCATGGTCTTCCTATCTTTCAGCCATTTTGCATGATCATAACTTGCACGTGTTTTATTACCTCTTGCATGAGCAAGCTGTATTTCTACCCAGTCAGAATTGAAATTTGCTTCATGTAGTTCAGTTGATGCTGTAGCACGAAAGTCATGCATAGAGATATGGCCCATGCCTAAGTTATCTAATGCAGTATTAAGCGTGTTTTTCCCTATCATAGAGATTCCATCATCCCCTGGGAAAATATATTCACTATTTGGATAAAGGCTAAATTGTTCCTTGAGAATTTCAATCAATTGAGTGGAAAGTGGAATTATATGAATACGATTTTTTTTCATATTTCTTTTGCCAGCCAAGATTTCCTCCTTGCTTACTGTTGGAATAGTCCAAGTCTCATCTTCAAAATTGATAAATGATTTTTTCGCTCTTCTAACTTCAATGGTGCGAAGCATGCTGTAAAGTAACGTTAAAATTGCGTTCTTTGTACTGATACAGCCACCATAGCTTTGTATAGTTGGAAGAATGATTTTCTTATCTTCGATACTAAGAGGTTGAGCATGTTGAATATCAGGGCGGTGGATATAACGTCTTAATGCATAGGTAGCATCTGTGGTGATTCGCTGAGTGATAATTCCATATTGAAGTACTTCAGCACAAATTTGACGTACAAAAGTTGCTTTAACTTCTCCAGTGCCACGTCCGCTTTTACGAATACGTGTAATAGTATTATCAATGATAATTCTAATATCAGCCGAATTTACATCTTTTATAGGTGTTTTTCCTATAATTGGATAAATGTCTTTAGCGAAATATCGTGTTCTATTGTTAAACCATTCTATAGATTTACCATCTTTATATTTTTCAAGATATTCTTCAGTAACATTTTTAAAGCTATCAGCATTTGATTGAATTGCAGCTGCACGTTCTTCTTTTTGAAACTGAACTGGATCTATGCCCTTGGCAAGTTGTTCACGATATGCCATTGTCTTACTGCGGGCGTAAGCAAGACTAATTTCAGGGTATTGTCCAATGGTCAGCATTTTAGCATTATTTAAAAAACGGTATCGATAGCGCCAAAATTTTGTACCAGTGGGACGTATTTCAATACACAAACCAGAATGATCTGCGACCCTATAAAGTTTTTCTTTCGGCTTTAATTGTTTGATTTTAAGATCGTTTAGCATAGTGTGTGAGTAATATCATTTTTAGATTGGTTTACTCGCAATATTACTCACATTTTTTTGTAATGTCATTTCATAGTATGTTATGCATGGTAAGTATATAAATTAATATAAATCAAAAAGTTATTTTAATTTTCTTAAAAGGTTTGCTGTAGTAACAAAGTAGTGAAGAATGATGTAATTATCATCTCTGCACTTACTGAATAAAAAAGTCCTCGCTTTATGCGAGGACTTTTTTTTGAATATTTAAAATCTTGATTTTATTTGTTTAAAAATAAAAATAATAAGTTTTTTATTTTTAGGGCATCTAAATTAAGAAATTTTTAAGTTTAGATTTTTATGATAACAACTATAGGAATTCTGCTGTAGTTTCCTATTTTGGCCATACTCCTTACTGACAGAGTATGGCTTTTTTTTGCCTAAAATTTATGATTTATATTTTTAAATACCTATTTTTACTTTCCATTTCCCATAAAAAAAGCTCTTATATTATGTATAAGAGCTTTTTTTGAATTTGGCGGAAGCGGTGAGATTCGAACTCACGGAGGACTCACACCCTCGTCGGTTTTCAAGACCGGTGCATTAAACCGCTCTGCCACGCTTCCAATGTGCGTAATCATATCGATAAATATTGAGTTTGACAACTTTTTTTTATATTAAAATTTTTAAATGATTAAAATAGCGACGAAATGGGGCGTATCTCAACTAAGATCAAAAGACTTAAAATATATGGTAATTTAACTTTGTGCTTTAAACTGATTAAAATACAGCAATCGTAAATTATTAAAATTTCATTGAGCACAAATTGATGCAGCGTAAATTATTGACAGCAGAAGGGTATCAACGTTTACAAGATGAATTAAATCATTTGGTACGAATCGAGCGACCTGAGATCACCAAGATTGTGTCTTGGGCAGCCAGTTTAGGCGATCGGTCTGAAAATGCTGATTACCATTATAATAAGCGAAAATTACGTGAAATTGATCGTAGAATTCGCCATTTGACTAAGCTGTTTGAAGTCGCACAAAAGGTTGAATATCATCCGCAGCAGCAGGGTAAAGTATATTTTGGTGCATGGGTTGAATTAGAGAATGATGAACAGGAAATCGCTCAATTTCGTATCGTGGGGGATGAAGAAATTTATGGAAATAAAGATTATATTTCTTTGCAAGCGCCAATTGCTAAAGCCTGCCTTGGAAAAGCGGTTGATGATGAGGTACAGGTACATACACCAAATGGTGTTAAAAATTGGTATATCATAAAAATAAAATATTGATAAATATAAATTAAATGATATCTAAAATATTGTTAAAAGTTACAGATTACATCACTTTGTCCTGATTTAAATCATCTTTATTCGATATAACATTGAGCATCAATTTTGATGGAGGATGATTATCTGCGCTGTGGTTTTGTACACGTAAAAGTTTGACTTTTAATTTCTATGTCTATATTATGCGCAACTCTTATTTATTTTTGGTTATTTTTTCGTCTAGGTTATTGATTTTAATATGACTTAGTTTCTTTCATTTATGTCATTTTTTTAAATGATGTCATGACTGCCCCCTAAACATACGTTGATCAACTAATTGAAATTTGGGTCATGCTCGATTTCATTGGGTAGTTAATTCTCTGTCGTGGAGTCACCATGTATAATCAAACATTGGCAGATAGGAGGCGTTTTCGCCTAAACAATCTAAAAATATCCTTGCCAACAAAAGCCCTTGCATTTGGGTTAGCTATGCTGCCATTACATGCGATTAATGCCAGTAAAGCCAATAATCAATACGCTCAGGTTGTGAGTCGTAATACATTGACAGTTGTAACTGTTCAAAGTCCAACAACAGTTTTCAATGATGGACAATATTTACATGGCTTTGGCTATGATCTCATGCGCAATTATGCACAGAGTTTAAATGTTCAACTCGAGTTTAAAATTGTTGATAGTAATGCCACTGCCTTGAAATGGGTCGCCAAAGGTAAAGCCAATTTGGCATTAACCAATGCAGATTTTGCCAGTGTTGAGAAAAAGAACTTAATGTCTTTCTCTGCAAGTTGTGGGGATTTTAATGTGCTACAACAGAATGGTTTAGATACCGCATTAAATTTAGTATTTAAGGATGCTGAAGACCGTTTAACTCAAACGGCAAGCGGATTTATTTGTCAGTCAAAGAACAATGGTTCACTTGGGCATCTTGCCTCATTTTATAATCATCATGTTGTTAAAGAAGAATCTTGGGATACGATTGAACGTGATTTGCAACAGCGTATGCCGATTTATCGTGCCAGTTTTGAGCGAGCAGCGCAACAGTATAATCTCAATTGGCATATGCTGGCTGCGATGGGATATCAGGAATCTTATTTAAAACCTGATTCTATTTCACCCACGGGTGTCCGTGGTTTAATGATGCTGACCAATGAAACAGCTAAGGCAATGGGTATTGAAGACCGTGTTGATCCTGAGCAAAGTATTCAGGGTGGAGCAAAATATTACGATTTGCTTTTGACAAAGTATGATTATATTCCAAATCCTGATCGTCACTGGTATGCCTTGGTCGCCTATAATATGGGGCCAGGTGCAGTCGCTGTGATTCAAAAACAACTTCAGCAGCAGGGTGAAGACCCAAATAGCTGGCTGAATATATATGCTTATTTACAGCAGCATCAAATGAGTAATTCACGTTATCGTCAAGCTTTACAGTATGTCACGCGTATTCGTGCTTATTTGGAGCATATTCAGATGCAGCAGCGTATAGAGGTTTAGGAAATAAAAAAAGGAAGTTAAATAACTTCCTTTTTTGCATTCAATACACTCAAATTAAGCAGTATGTTGCAGAATTTCTTTATAGAGCGTTTTTTGTTCTTGGCTAGGGCGTGCTGTTTGCAATGCCATAAGTTGAGACATATCGCCCTGAACTTTTATTTTGCCTGTCATAAATGCTTGCATTGCTGCGGTTAGATCAAATTCAAGGAAAACTTTGCGTAAAGTATCTTCATCTAGGTTTAATGTGGTTTTTGCGTTATCCGCAAGCCCTTTTTGAATTTTCCCACCATCAAGAGAAAGCTCAGTATTTCCACTGGTATTGTTGACGACAAAATTAATGGCTAAATTCTTTAATGCTGGCGGCAAATTCAAGTCTCCTGCTTGAGCAGTGAGCTGTTCAACTGTAGAAAACCAATCTTCTGATAGAAAAGCAGGCATAGTTATTCCTCTAATTTGTTTATCCTTAGATCTATATGCATTTTTTGCACAAGTCTGTTCTGCCTTGTTATAACATGATCTTATCGAAAAAAGCGGTTTTTTTATAAACTGGTGAGATAAATCACACAGAAATCGTAAGAAAGTATAAAAAAGGCACAACCATATAACATGATTGTGCCTGACATTACGCAGCGATGGAAATGTGATTATTCGGCTGCAAAGCTTAAATTGACGACATCTAATCGTTTTTTCATGTCTTCAGGATCTTTAAGATCAAATTCACGTTGGGAATCGAGTGCCTCAAAATCAAATAGCTCACGGTCAGCCAGTTGTGATGGTGAAACATTCTGTAGAGCACCAAAAATACTATGAAGACGTTTTGGATATTTTTGATCCCATTCGCGTAACATTTCATTTAACATTGCACGTTGAAGGTTTTCTTGAGAACCACACAAGTTACATGGAATGATTGGAAACTTACGCATTTCTGCGTATTTGATGATGTCTTTCTCTTCAACATAAGCCAATGGGCGAATCAAGATATTTTTCTTGTCAGAAGAAAGCAATTTTGGTGGCATCGCCTTTAAGCTACCGCCATGAAACAAGTTTAGGAAGAATGTTGCAATAATATCATCACGATGATGACCTAAAGCGACTTTAGTTGCGCCAATTTCTTGTGCAAAGCCATACAGTGAACCACGACGCAAACGTGAACATACCGCACAGTAGGTTTTACCTTCAGGGGTTAGGCGTTTGGTAATACTGTAGGTGTCTTTCTCAAGAATATAATATGGAATATTATTTTCTTCCAAATAACGTGGTAAGACATCTTCAGGAAAACCGGGTTGTTTTTGGTCAAGGTTAACGGCAACCACATCAAAATTGATGGGTGCAATACGTTTAAACTGCAACAAAATATCAAGCAGAGTATAGCTGTCCTTTCCACCCGAAATACAAACCATCACCTTATCGCCTTCCTCGATCATTTTAAAGTCACGGATGGCATGACCGACTTGACGACGAAGTTTTTTGAGTAGGCGATAATAAGCCGAACTGGTTGGAAGTTCAGGTTTAAAATTAAATCCTTGGTTGGATTCAACTGGAGAGTACATAGACACACAAACTCTTGGAAAAAATATCGCGCAATTTTAGCTGATTCGGGATGGCTTCGCATCTGTGCATACACATTTATTCATATATTTTTTATTGTCATCAAAATGTCCTTGAAGCACTCTAAACTATTTAAATGAGTAGGTTTGCCTTGAAATTGGTGAGTTTTTTGACAATTCACAGTTTTCCACAAAAATTGTGGATAAAATTGTGGATAACTAAGCCCTTGACAGGGGTAATCGTCCGTTGATTAAGGCTTAGAAACACATTGATCATTTTTTAACCTTTTTTTATTATTTAATTATTTCAATGGTTTATTGCTGTCAATAGACCTTGGCTTAAAAAAATTAAATTTTTTTTTGATTACTCGCCCAACAATTTAACTTGATTTTTTTAACTAAGCTTGTTAAAAAGCACAGCACATACTGTTTTCCTGTTACAATCAAATACAATTGTTTGCACAGAACGCTTACTGGTAAACACAACAATGAAAATACTATACAAAATTGTACTGCTTTCTCTCTCAACGCTAGGAAGTTTGGGTTTAGCTTCTTGGGTACATGCTGGTCAAATTTATACTTATCAAGATGGTAATGGAACACCACTTCTTACGAATCGTAAGCAAAGTGGCGCACATTTAACGAAAATTAAAGTCACTTATTATAAAGACAGTAATATCCATAGTTACCATAACTGGGGAGGCTCAGAAGCTTCTGTGCTGCCTAGCTATAGCAAAAATAAAGATGCTTTTGATCAAATTATTCATCAGGCAGCTCAGCAACATGGTCTAGCTGAGGGATTGATTAAAGCAATTATGCATACTGAGTCAGGCTTTAATAGTAATGCACGTTCGCCTGTGGGTGCGCAAGGTTTGATGCAACTTATGCCTGCAACTGCTAGACGCTTTAATGTCAATAATCCTTATGATCCACAACAAAATATTTTTGGTGGTGCAAAGTACCTAAGTTTATTGTTGAAACGTTATAGTGGTAATACGCACTTGGCATTGGCTGCATATAATGCGGGGGAAGGGAATGTTGATAAATATGGTGGAATTCCTCCGTTTAGAGAAACCCAAGATTATGTACGTCGCGTGATGAGTCGTTACAATAATTTATATACCTCTGGGATTCGTTTAGACAGCGCTGTTAAAGAAAGCTCAGTTGAACCTGTAACCGCTGCAACTACAGCAAAAAATAATACCAATAACAATAACAGTCAAGCACTGAATATACATAAGTCGGCGGGTCGGCGAATTGTACAATTATCAGATGGTACATTTACAGATATAGCTGTACGCAATTAGTCTTGTTATACAATTCGAAAACATGATTTTTATATGTTGATACGGATTTATTCTTGAATTTTATGATCTCAGGTCGCATATTAGTTACATGATTTATCTGTAAGATAAATCATGTTTTTTTCTATTATAAGAGGATTTTCTCGATGATGCGGATTGGTTTGTTTTTGCTTACCAACCTCGCGGTACTGGTTGTCGCTGGTCTTATTTTGTCAGTATTAGGTGTCGGAAGTTACCACGGTGCAGGTGGACTTAACTTAGGCAACCTACTCGTAATCTGTTTTGTCTTTGGTATGGTTGGTTCTTTGATTTCACTGTTTATGTCGAAGTGGATGGCGAAGAAAACCACAGGGACTGAATTAATCGATCCAAATGCACCACGTAACCAAGCTGAAGTTTGGTTATTGCAAACGGTTGCAGACCTTGCACAACGTTCAGGGATTCGTATGCCAGAAGTGGGTATTTTCCCATCTTATCAATCGAATGCCTTTGCGACAGGTTGGAATAAAAATGATGCGCTTGTTGCTGTTTCTACAGGTCTGCTTGAGCGCATGAATCAAGATGAATTACGTGCGGTACTTGCTCATGAAATTGGGCACGTTGCCAATGGTGACATGGTGACGTTGTCGTTAATTCAAGGTGTAGTGAACACCTTTGTGATGTTCTTTGCACGTGTGGTTGGTGACTTTATTGACCGTAACGTCTTTGGTCGCCAAGATGATGAAGCCCCTGGTATGGGTTATTTTATCATTACAATGGTATTGGATATTGTCTTCGGTATTTTGGCATCAGCCATCGTCATGTGGTTTTCCCGTTACCGTGAATACCGTGCAGATGAAGCAGGCGCTCGCTTGGCAGGTAAACAAGCCATGATTTCAGCATTATTGCGTTTGCAAGCTGAAACTGAGATGCCTGATCAAATGCCAAAAGAAATGAAAGCACTTGCAATTACGGAAGGTAAGGAACAAGGTTTTAGTCTTGCCGCTTTATTCCAAACTCACCCAACTATTGAGCAACGTGTCGCTGCGTTACAGCAGCTGAACTGTTCATAATAAAAAGAAAGCCTCCAAATATGGAGGCTTTTTTGTTTTAGGCTTGTGGCAAATCAAACCAGATCATTTGACTGTCTTGTTGTGCTTCAATCTGACAGTCTTCAGCAAATAACAGCGCATCTCCCGCATTCACCAACTGATCACCAATCATGATTTGACCTGAAATGACATGAATATAATTGAGCTGTCGAGTCGCTTTAACATCAAGCTGTTGACCTTGATTCAAATAGGCTGCTTTAACTTCAGCATCTTGTCGAATCGTCATTGGCGCATTCTCTGTTCCAACAATTAAATGCCATTGATTCGGCTGTTGTTTCGGGTCTCGCTGAATCTGTTGATAGTTGGGTTCTGCATTACGAATATTCGGATGAATCCAGATCTGTAACATATGTACAGCTTCATCACCCTGATTAATTTCGCTGTGCTGGATGCCTGTCCCTGCACTCATCAGTTGCCATTCACCCGCAGAAATCTGAGTTTGATTTCCCATTGTGTCTTTATGACTAATGGTGCCTTTAAGCACACAGGTCAAAATTTCCATATTATCGTGTGGATGTGTACCAAAGCCTTTATGAGCAGCAATGGTATCATCATTAATGACGCGCAATACACTGACTCCCATGTACTTTGGATTGTACCAACTTCCAAAAGAAAAGCTGTGATAGGTATCTAACCAACCTTCTTTGACATGTCCACGTTCTTCGCTACGATGTAAATAACTTTGCATAATCTGATCTCCACATGACATTTCATGTTGTCTTAGAGATAGTTTAGGTATTTTATAAAATAAGATAAACTAAGGTAAATACAACTAAATATCCTATAAATGCGATAATCTTTGAATTTTCATATCAGAGGCTAATAAACACTTAAGTTATCTGCGGCAACATTAATCTAAAAGCCAATTTTTGGATGGAAGATGAATAAAGTCATTCCTGCAAGCCATATAGATAGTGTAATTCGTTTACTGCATCTCATTATTTTAGTGAGTTTCACAGGTGCTTACTTTACGGGTGACAATTTTGACTTACATCAGCTTCATATGTTGTTTGGTTACTTGTTGGTAATTGCATTGGGTTTGCGGATTGTTTGGCAACTCCTTGCAGCTAAAATGAAAGTCAGTCGACCTTTTGGTTGGATCAAGCGTCAGCAAATGAGTTTTAACTTTCTTAAATTGGGTAAACAACAGACTTTAGGGTCACAGAAATCACTTCAGTATTGGAGTTCAGCTTTATTGCATTTGAGCATTTTTTTGATGGTTTTGTTCCTGCCGATGACGGTCATTTTAGGTTATATCACTGAAACAACAGGGCAGCATAATATCAAAGAAATTCATGATTTGTTTGCCAATCTCTTTTTAGGTGTAGTCATTGCGCATCTCGCAGCGATTGTTTTAAACAGTTTGGCGATTCGTCAGATGATTTTTTTACGTATGTTTTGGATCAGCGAGGGGATACAAGCCAAAGTTTTGTTCAGCCTAGCAATTATCATCGGTATTATGGTTAGCTTTGGCTTATGGTTTATGTTGACTTAATTTGTTTTGAATCAGGTCAATGGCAGCAAAGATTAAGCATCCTATACTAGCAAGAAGCATATCCTTGTGGGCATCCCAAACATCACCTTGTTGTCCATTGTAGCTTTCTGCTGCTTCAGGTGATAATGTCATGGCAATCCACCACTCAATCAGTTCGTACAGCATACTCGATGCCATGACCCATTGAATGACTAAAAAGTTGAGCTGTTTTCTTGAAGCTTGTGAAAAATAAACGTGAAAGATACGTTGAAAAAAGGGAAATAGTAAAAAACCATAACTGAAATGAACCAGACGATCATACATATTGCGTGACCAGTGCATGGATGCATTCAAGTCAAAACCGAATAGGCTTTTAATCCAATCGTTATAAGGCACATAAGAATATAGATAATGCGCACCCAAAATATGAATGATCAGGAAGCCAATATAGAAGCTAAAGCTCAGAAAGTTTAGCGCAAATTTTTTAAAGCAATAACCTAAAACCAGCAGCATGATGACCGTGCCTGCCTGATGTAATAGATAAGCAGTATATTCTAAGGGTTGAATGCTCGCCAAGATTAATGCGACAGTTAGGATTGCAAGGGTTATCAGATGTTTGAGGGTATATTGTTGTTCGAGCATATTCTTAATTTTTATCGATTATTAATGGGGAAAAAGCGAAGCCGAAGCTTCGCTTTTTCTAAGCAATCATTTTTAAACTTAAAGTTTGTTGATTAATGCTTTAATTTGTTTGGCTTGGTCAGCAGCGTTACCTGTGTAAGTTGCAGGTGTGAGTTCAGCTAGACGAGCGCGTTCTTCACTTGGAACTTGAGCAAGTTCAGTACCATTGACAAAGTCAACCATCATTTCACGTGTCATGGCTTGACCACGAGTTAATGCTTTTAATTTTTCGTATGGCTTTTCGATGTTGTAACGACGCATTACAGTTTGAATTGGTTCAGCAAGAACTTCTTGAGCGTGGTCAAGATCTTCAAGAATACGGGCAGCATTCAATTCAAGTTTGCCAATACCTTTAGAGCAAGCTTCAAATGCGATTAAGCTTTGTGCAAAACCAACACCCATGTTACGAAGAACCGTTGAGTCAGTTAGGTCACGCTGCCAGCGAGATACTGGAAGTTTTTCGCCTAAGTGCGCCAATACTGCATTGGCAATACCCAAGTTACCTTCAGAGTTTTCAAAGTCAATTGGATTCACTTTGTGTGGCATGGTTGAAGAACCTACTTCGCCATCTTTCAATTTTTGTTTGAAGAAGCCAAGAGAGATGTAACCCCATACGTCACGGTTGAAGTCGATCAAAATGGTGTTGAAACGACGAAGTGCATCGAACAATTCAGCCATGTAGTCATGTGGTTCGATTTGAGTCGTGTATGGGTTGAACGTTAAACCTAAAGATTCAACAAATGCTTCTGAGTGAGCAGGCCAGTTAATTTCTGGATATGCTGATAAGTGAGCGTTGTAGTTACCTACAGCACCATTGATTTTACCCAACAATTCAACTTGTTTGAATTGTTTGATTTGGCGTGCCAAACGGTAAGCCACGTTTGCCATTTCTTTACCCAAAGTGGTTGGGCTTGCAGTTTGACCATGTGTACGAGACAACATTGGTTGTTCTGCATGAGTTTCAGCCAAAGCAACGATTGAATCGATGATTTGCTGCATTGCAGTCACCAATACATCACGACCATTTTTCAACATTAAGGCATGAGACAAGTTGTTGATGTCTTCAGATGTACACGCAAAGTGAATGAATTCACCTGCATTTTTAAGTTCATCGATGTGTGCGATTTTTTCTTTCAAGAAATATTCAACCGCTTTTACATCGTGGTTGGTTGTGCGTTCGATTTCTTTAATGCGGTTCGCATCTTCTTCAGAAAAATCAGCAACAATCGCATCTAAAGCTTGGTTAGTTGCGGCGCTAAAATCTGCAACTTCAATGATTTCAGGGTGTTTTGCAAGTGCTTGCAACCAACGAACTTCAACAGTTACACGCGCATGAATTAAGCCAAACTCAGATAGGTAAGGACGCAAAGCATCACACTTGCTCGCGTAACGTCCATCTAACGGTGAGAGTGCAGTTAAAGCATTCATAAAGTTTCCTTCAATGTGGTGCAAAACACCTAAAACAAAAAACAGGGTTAAAGTTGACCAAGCTGATATTGCATGTGTGCAAGGGCTTGGATTTCTTGCAAATGCTTGCGTTTACCGAATATTAGCTGCAATGAGCTACCACCGAGCTGTCGCCACAGGTGTGCCATTTGCAGTCCTGTAAATAACGAAGCACGGATTCGGTTGGTATGTTGAGAATCTTTGAACGCCTCAGCATTGCCACGAACTAAAATACGTGGATTGATTTGTCCTGCGGTTTCGACATAAGTCTGGGCAAGATTGGCTAAAATGCTGGGGTGTAAATAATTTTGATCAAAAAAAGACAGTTGCTTTAAAATTTGTTGTTGTGATTTTGAGATTTTCTCAACGAAATTTGGATTTCGATAGACTTTCTTTTCCAATTGCAATAAACCCATGGCATAAGTCATGGGTAGTTTTGCAGTGGCAAGTTTTGGAACTTTACTTTTTGGTGTTGGAGTAAAAGGCTGAGTGATGCTTTGTTCTAAAATTTTTAAACCTAATGATAAATCAGTCAACTGACTAAAAAAATCTAGGGTTTCAGAAGAATTGTTTTCGGCTGGTCTGATGTTCAAACTGGCTTTAATCAATTGTTCAAAATAGAAATTACCACTTTCGCCAATACGATTCAGTCCTGTCATGGCAGTCATATGGGTCAGCTGGGCGGCTTGAAAAACCCCAGCTAACGCCAAAACACGATTCTGACGGACTGTAAAGTGTTGAGGCTGTTGAAAGGGAAGATCAACCATGCCTAAAAATTCCTAAAGAAAAGCAGGTTTAGGGGCATTGGTATAATGAATCACACCACCACCTAAACAGTTATCATTGATATAAAATACAACACTTTGCCCTGGTGTTACGGCACGCTGTGGCTCATCAAACTCAACACGAACCGCGTCCTGAGAGTTTGTATCATAAAAAATGGTGCATGCCTGATCAGGCTGGCGATAACGGGTTTTTGCTGTACAACGTAAGCCAGTTGCAGGAATGTCTTGTTCACCTGCAACCCAGTCAATTTTTTCACTCCACAAAGTGGTACTTTGCATGAGTGGATGTTCATGACCCTGACCAACAACGAGGCGGTTACCTTCAACATCTTTGTGTAGAACAAACCACGCACCTTCATGGGCATCTTTCATACCACCCAAACCAATGCCACCGCGTTGACCCAGTGTATAGTACATTAAGCCGTGATGTTCACCAACTTCTTGACCATTTTCTAGTACAATTTTTCCAGGTTGAGCAGGTAAGTACTGTTTAAGGAAGTCATTAAAACGACGTTCGCCAATAAAACAGATTCCCGTAGAGTCTTTTTTCTTCGCCGTCGCTAAATCGAGTTCCGCAGCAATTTTACGGACTTGTGGTTTTTCAATCTCACCGACAGGGAATAAGGTTTTATTGATTTCACGACCATGCACAGCATGCAGGAAATAGCTTTGATCTTTATTCTGATCGACACCACGAAGTAGGGGTGCATAAGCTTCGCCTTTGCTGTTGTACTGTGTTTCACCACGGCGGGTATAGTGACCTGTTGCAATGAAGTCTGCACCTAAAGTCACAGCATGATCTATAAATGCACGGAATTTAATTTCTTTGTTGCAGAGAATATCGGGGTTTGGTGTGCGTCCTGCTGCATATTCAGCAAGGAAATGTTCAAAGACACGATCCCAATATTCCATGGCAAAGTTTGCGGTATGCAGTTTAATGCCAAGTTTGTCAGCAACGGCTTGGGCATCGGCTAAGTCTTCGAGCGCCGTACAGTATTCTGTGCCGTCATCTTCTTCCCAGTTCTTCATAAACAGGCCTTCAACTTGATAACCTTGTTGAAGAAGTAAAGCAGCAGAAACAGAAGAATCTACACCACCAGACATACCGACGATGACACGTTGTTGCATAAAACTAGGCATCCAAATTTGAAGTTAGATAGGGAGAGAAAGGGTGTTCATGAATCATGGATAAAGGATACTTTTGACCAGTCAGACTGTCTTGAATGGCTTGAATCACCAGTGGGCTACGGGCACGTCCAGAGTTTTGTAACTCCTCGAAAGAAAGCCATGTTGCTTGGAGAATACCTGTATCGAGTTGAGCATCGGGATGCTCTTCAACCACATGTGCCAAAAAGCAGAAACGAAAATAGGTTCGGTCTGGGAACATGGGTGGCGTATAGGTGTAAATCCCGAGCAAATGGTCGATTTCAACGTCATGCCCAGTTTCTTCGCGTGTTTCACGAATTGCTGCTTCAATGATCGTTTCACCAGCTTCAACATGCCCAGCAGGTTGATTAAACACAGGATGGGAAAACCCTTCAGAATGTTCTTCAACAAGGAGGAACTTTCCATGTTTTTCAACAACAGTGGCAACCGTGACATGCGCTGTCCAAGCAGTCATAAAAAAGCACCATGATCTAAAAGGTGTATTCTACAAAATTTGCACAGGAATGGCTATGTTGATTTAGTCCTGCTTTATATAGTTGTTGGCTACTTTGACATAATGTCGTGCTGAGTAGGGTAAAAATTCTTTTTCTTTTTCAGTTAATGGGCGAATTTTTTGTACAGGGCTACCCACATATAAATAACCACTTTCTAGGTGTTTACGGGGTGGAACCAAACTTCCTGCACCAATCATCACATCATCTTCAATAATGACATCATCTAAAATAACGCTATTAATCCCAACCAGAACACGGTTGCCAATCGTACAACCATGCAAAGTTACATGATGCCCAATGGTGACATCTTCACCAATAATCAGTGGCGAACCATTTGGTTTGGCTGCATTTTTATGGCTGACATGTAGCATGCAGTGATCTTGCACATTACTATTTTTGCCAATTTGAATCGAATTGACATCGCCTCGAATCACAGCAAACGGCCAAACTGAAACATTCTCTGCAAGTTGCACATCGCCAATCACAACAGACATTGGGTCAATATAACAACTGCGATGAATGTCGGGATGATGCTCTAGGTAAGGGCGGATATTTTTCATCGTATCGTGTAGACATCGTTTAAATAGGATGAAGTATAAAATAAAAAAGCATCTATAACGATGCTATAGATGCTTTTGTTTGAGCAGGTTTATTTAATTAAAATAATTTGCTAAAGAATTGTTTGATATGGTCGATTAGGCGTGACAAGAAACCAGCTTCATCAACAGCTTTGAGTGCGACAACAGGTTTTTCGGCGATCACTTTACCATCTAGTGTTGCGACCAATTTACCAATCACTTGTCCTTGTTTAAGTGGTGCATTGACTTCAGATGAAATCTGCAAGCTGGTTTTAATATCGCTTGCCTGACCTTTTGGCATTGTGACATTAAAGTCTTCGGCTAAGCCTGCAGGAACTTCATTTTCGTCACCAAACCAAACCCGCACATTTTTTAAGGTTTGATTGGCAGGTTGTACTTTAACGGTTTCATAGTTTGCAAAACCCCAAGCCAATAATTCGCGAGTCTGTGAGGCGCGTTCATTAATGCTTGGTGCACCAAAAATGACGGTAATTAAACGCATTGGCCCACGTTTACTTGAAGTGGTTAAGCAATAACCTGCTTCATCGGTGTGACCTGTTTTTAAACCATCAACACTTGGATCTGTATACAGTAAAGGATTGCGGTTACCTTGTTTGATACCATTGAAAGCAAAGACTTTTTCTGAATAGATTGGGTAGTACTTGGCACTGTCATGAATGATATGTTGTGCAAGCGTTGCCATATCTTTTGCAGTTGAATAATGTCCATCAGAAGGAAGACCAGTGGCATTCATAAAGTGGGTGTTATTCATCCCGATGCGTTTGGCTTCTTGGTTCATCATGTAGGCAAATGTGCCTTCATTTCCCGCAATGTGTTCAGCCATTGCTTTGGATGCATCATTACCTGACTGAATAATAATCCCGCGTAACATGTCAAGCACACTTGCTGTGCCATTCAATGGAACATACATACATGATTCGGTGCTACTGCCACGACACCATGCAGACTCGTTCATGCGAACTTTTTCACCTTCAGTGAGCTGACCTTTGAGAAGCTTTTGCTCAATGATGTAACTGGTCATCATTTTGGTCATTGAGGCTGGTGCCAGCTTCTCATTCTCATTTTTTGCAGCGAGTACCTGACCTGTTTCGTAGTCCATGAGCACATAAGATTTATTATTTAAATCTGGTGGCGAAGATAAGACAGTTGCTGCGTAGGAGAAAGATGGTAAAAGTAGTAAGGCAGCAAAGGCACTTTTTCTGCTCATTCTGGATATTCCAATGGTTGTAGCGGCAAACAAAGTCTAGCATTGTAGGACAAAGCCAAGTTGACTGCTAGAGAACAACTTGGCTTATTTCGATGAGTATTGTAACGAAATTAAGAATCTTTATTTAAGGTTGAAATTTCACTACAGATATCTTTATTTTGCTGCTCGCCTGCTTTTTTGGCATCGTTTTGAGCTTCAATAATATACTTTTGGAAGTCTTTTTGTTGAGCACGTTGCTCTAATGCTTGTACGGGATCTTTTTCATCTGGCAGGTTTTCTTTGGCAAGTGCTGCGAATCCTTCTTTGAAGCCTACTTCTTTATCGTAACCATAGCTTGTGCAGAGCTGTGATAATACATAAATTGCAGCGAGTTCTTCAGGGGTTGTTTCATTGTGTTCAGGGGTCACTTCAATATTTTCTGCGGGTGCTTCAGCATAAGCCAATGAAATACCTAGGCTTGAACAGCTCAGTACAGCAATCATAAATTTATGGGCAATTGACTTGATCATGGGCTACATATTATTCCTAAAACAGTGCGGCAAGATTACCTGTTTTTCATGAAAATAGCAGCAGAAAAACTGTATTAAAGCTGTATTTTTGTACAGTATTTTTTAAAATAAAACAAAATGTTAGCTAGATAAAAGTCATTGAATCATAGGGGCCTAGGGTGCGTTTAAGACTTCGTCACATGCGGCCTTTAATTCAGCAGGACTCATTTCCTGACTATTGCTCTTACTTTCAGCAAGAAGCGATTGATATTCATGGTCTTGGCTTAAATTTTGTTTAAATTTTTCCTGAGAAAGGCTGTGTTGATTTTGCTCAATAAGACGTTGCATGTTCTGTTGAAATTTGGGGTTATGACCAATCACCTGATGGCATAGCTCAGACAGAACTTGTAATGATGCAATATCTTCTTTGGCAAGACTGTCTTGCTCATCAGTGCTTAACTCTGAACTTGCCGATGCAGGCAAGATGATGCCAAGGAGTAGGCTGGCACAAACAAAACGTTTTGCAAAAGACATGATATTGCTCACAAAGTTTTAGTGGATTCAATGCCGCCAATATATATACTTCTAAAACTTAATCAGCAAGTAGTTTTTTTCTAAGAGTTTTTTTGTGAATATTTTAATTGCCAATGATGATGGTGTTTTTGCACCAGGAATACAAGCTTTAGCTAAGGCTTTGAAACCTTTAGGTCGTGTTGTTGTGGTTGCCCCAGAATCGGAGCGGAGTGGCTTTTCTAGTGCGCTCACTTTAGATCGTCCCTTGCGCCCAGTAGAAATTATGCCTGATGTTTGGGCTGTCAATGGAACACCTGCGGACTGTGTTTACTTGTCTGTGAATGGCTTATTCGATTTTGAATTTGATTTGGTGGTAAGTGGAATTAATAGTGGCGCAAATTTAGGCGATGATGTGCTGTACTCAGGTACCGTAGGTGCTGCTTTTGAAGGACGCTTAACGGCACATCCTGCGATCGCTGTATCCTTAGCAGGGACACATGTTCGCAATTATCAGTCACCTGATGATTATCGGGTTGCTGCGCAGTGGGTGCATGATTTTATTGCTCAAGGTTTACCTCAACTGCCTGAACGCC
Source organism: Acinetobacter sp. ME22 (assembly GCF_022012315.1). NCBI lineage: Bacteria > Pseudomonadati > Pseudomonadota > Gammaproteobacteria > Moraxellales > Moraxellaceae > Acinetobacter > Acinetobacter sp. ME22. The sequence goes on along the minus strand of NZ_JAKLTL010000010.1, from coordinate 103,422 downwards.
ATATTTTAAATATTAATATTCCTGATGTTGCAGAATTAAAGGGAGCATTGGTGACTTATCAGGGGCGACGTTATCAGTCTAAACCAATTACAAGTCACGTCGATCCACGGGGTCGTCAAGTTTACTGGATCGGATTGTCTGGGGAGGCTGTTGCTGAGCCTGCGAAAACAGCAGATCATTTACAGTCGGACTTTTATGCGATTAATCATGATTATGTCAGTATTACTCCGATTCAAATGGATGCAACCAATTATCAGGTTTTACAGCATTTACACGAACAACTAGTTGCAAGTGAAGATCGTTCTTTGTGATGCTGTGTAGCGACTTTGTGACAAATCGGGTGAATTCGGTGTGTCACAACAAAATTTTGTTAATCTTAGTTGATCAATGGGACGTTTTATCGAATTAGAGAGGAAAGTTGATGCGGGTGTTGCAACAGCATCTTGTGAATAAACAAGTACAAATCACATGGTTAAAGCCATTATTCTTATCTGTCGCGGCGTTGACAGCGGTTGCACTTACAGGATGTGCATCTAAGCCACAAGTCCAGACTACCCATTACGCGCATGCTCCAAATAACTATACAGTGCGTTCAGGCGATACCTTGAGTGGTATCGCAGCACGTTATGGGCTAGATTATCTTGCAGTTGCCCGTTTAAATAATATTCCATCGCCATATACAATTTATGTGAATCAATCTCTTAAGTTAAAGTCAACAGGATCTCGTCAAAATTCAACACCACCAATCGTGGTGAATAATCAGAAACAACAACAGAAGACAGCAGATCAAATACAACGTCATAACTTGCCAAGCCCAAATCCTAAACCATCTGTAAACCGTGTACAGCCAGTTACACCACCAATCACTGAACCTGCTCAAAATGGTTTACAGTGGTTGCGTCCTTCAAATGGGCCTGTAATTCAAAACTATAGTCTTGCCAATAATATAAAAGGCGTACGTTTTGGTGGTGAGCAAGGTGATCCAATTTTTGCAACCGCCGCAGGACAAGTGGTGTATGCAGATGATGGTTTAAAAGAGTTTGGTAATCTGATCTTAATTCGACATAGCAATGGTTATATCAGCGCTTATGCACATAACAGTAAAATGCTGGTCAAAAGTGGTCAGGCTGTTTCAGCAGGACAAAAAATTGCAGAAATGGGGTCAACAGGGGCTAATCGGGTCATGTTAGAGTTCCAAATTCGTTCAGATGGAAAACCAATCGACCCAATGTTGTTACTTGCAAAAAAATCATAGCAACTAATGCAAAAGTTGAATTCTCATCGGGTATTCAGGCATATTATGATTAGATCACGCTTTTTTATACCGAGGGAAGGTAATGTTAGATCAACTTCGAGCAATGGGAGTATTTGCTTGTGTTGTCAAACAGAACTCTTTTAGTGGTGCTGCCCGTGAGTTGGGAATTACTACGAGTGCTGTCAGTCAGCAAATTCGCTCTTTAGAACAGGAGATGGATGCGACCTTGCTATACCGTTCAACTCGAAAAATTAGCTTGACCGAAGAAGGTCAAGTTTTTTATCAAAGTTGTAAGGAAATGCTCGCGGCTGCCGAACGTGGAAAAATTCGTATGAATGAACTGCGTGATGATCTTATTGGTGAACTTCGTATTGCAACAACACCTGAGTTGGCGGCAAATCATATTATTCCTGCGCTTTCGCAGTGGTTGTTTGCACATCGTGGTTTGAGTGTAAAGTTCGAGGCAGATACACAGTTTATTGATTTAAAAGAAAATCATATTGATATCGCATTACGCATGGCAGCTAAAGTTGAGGATACGACACTAGATACCATTCCTTTGGCGCGTGTTGAACAAGTTTTAGTAGCTTCGGCGGCTTATTTGAACCAGACAGCACCCATCAATACACCTGAAGACTTGAAGCAGCATTGTGTTTTGCCTGTACACACCATGCAAAATTGGCATCGTTTCTCTTTTCAGCATTGTTTATCAGAACAACGTGTTGACTTGGAAATGAAATCCCGCATTAGTACCAATAATATTTTTGTGGTCAAAGCTTTATGTCAAAATGGTTTGGGCTTGGCGCGGGTTTTGTATTTGGATGTACAAAAAGAATTAATGAATGGCGAACTGATTGAAGTTCTGCCTGACTGGAAATTACCAAGCTATACTTTGTATGCGGTTGCTGCGCCAATTGAGCAGCGCTCTGTGAAAACCCAACGTTGTATTGAAGCATTAAAAACTTATTTTAGTCAGATTCCGGGTGGACGTTTATTTAAGGAAGCATCTTAAACACCCTAGCGGAATTCTAAAATAAAAAAGCGATCTTAAAAGATCGCTTTTTTATGCCTGAAAAAACTTAGTTTTTCAAAAAGTCTTGAATGAGGGGGATAAGGCGTTGAATTAAATCATCTGCTTGTTCTTGGGTCATGTTAAGTGCAGGCAGTAAACGAACTACATTGCCCGCAGTGACATTTAGGATTAACTGTTTTTGTTCGCGTGCGATATTGACCAATTCACCACATGCTTTAGGTAATTCAATCCCAATCATCATGCCAAAACCACGCACAGTGACATTCAACTCACTCAATTGGCTGCGAAGTTGGTCGACGATGTACTGACCAATTTTACCTGCATTTTCAACAATGTTTTCTTTTTGAATGGTATCAATCACTGTATAAACAACACGTGAACCCAGTGCTGTACCGCCATAAGTTGAACCGTGGTTACCTGCTTGCAATACACCAACTGCACGACCTTGAGTCATCACCGCGCCAATTGGGAAACCATTACCCAAACCTTTTGCAGTTGTTAATACATCAGGAATAATATTGGTATGTTGGTACGCGAAGAATTTACCAGTACGACCATTACCTGTTTGCACTTCATCTAGCATCATCAACCATTGGTGTTGGTTACAAAGCTGACGGATTTCTTCAAGGTAGCTAAAGCCTTGAGGTGCAGTATTGACACCGCCTTCACCTTGAATTGGCTCAACCAGTACCGCTACGATATCTGGATGAATTAGTGCAAGCTCTTCGATGGCTTCGATATCGCCAAAAGGCACACGTAAGAAACCTTCAACGAGTGGTGCAAAACCATCCTGAACCTTGGCATTGCCTGTTGCAGAAAGTGTCGCCAATGTACGACCGTGGAAAGAGTGTTCAGCAACAATGATTTTAGGCATTTTAACGCCTTGCTGATGTCCATATTTACGGGCAATTTTGATTGCGCCTTCGTTAGACTCAGCACCACTGTTCGAGAAGAAAATTTCTTCCATACCTGAAACTTCTGCCAACTTCTGAGCAGCTGCCGTTTGCCAAGGAATTTCAAACAAATTGCTGGTGTGAATCAGCGTTTGGGCTTGTTCTGCAATCGCTTGTGCAATCACTGGGTGTGCATGACCTAAACCGCAAACAGCAATACCCGTCAATGCATCGAGGTAAGCTGTACCATCTTCAGTATATAAATACGAACCTTGTCCTCGGACGAAACTGATCGGTTGGCGACCATAAGTTGCCATGAGATGAGAAGGTTGATCAGTTTGTACCGGAGCAAGGGTAATATTACTCATGATAATCTCGTATTGGTTCTTAGGATAAAAAGAGGGTTTATATAAGCAAAATCTGCAACAGATGAAAAGTCATAATAAGAGAAAAACAGAAAAATTCTCGACATCGCCACCTTATTCCGAAGTTTTAGGTATAATACCGCCTAGAATAGTTGAGGATTTATCTATGACTGAACAAGCACGCGATACAGAAGCGTTAATTCGTGATCAAATTGCTAAACATGCTGTACTTCTATACATGAAAGGCACACCACAATTTCCACAATGTGGTTTTTCTGCACGTGCAGTAGAAGCTCTCAGTCAAATTGGTCGTCCATTTGCTTATGTTAATATTTTGGAAAACCAAGATATTCGCGCGACTTTACCAAAAATTGCCAACTGGCCAACGTTCCCACAACTTTGGATTAATGGTGAGTTAATCGGTGGTAGCGACATCATGCTAGATATGTTCCAAAAAGGTGAATTGCAACCTTTAGTTGAACAATACAGCCCAGCACCAGAAGCTTAATCTGTTGCCGATGTGAGAAGCGCCGTAAATGGCGCTTTTTTTATTGTGAAAAAATTGATTTCATTCATAATTTATATATTTTTCTTTAAAAATAAAAGCAATAGAGATGAATGATGAAAGAAGTCTACACCGTATTATTTTGAGAATGCGTATGAAAATAAGTTTTATCGGTTCTGGTCGAGTCGCAACACATTTGGCAACTGCTTTACATCAGTTGGGGCACCAGATTCAGCACATTTATAGCCCGAATTTAACTCATGCCCAGCAGCTTGCGACTCAAGTTAAAGCACATGCTGTCAACGATTTATTGCAGATTGATGCTGAAATTGATCTACTGATTATTGCGGTCAAAGATCAGGCAATTGCACAAGTCGCAGAGCAATTACCTGAGCAGCTTGCAAATGTGTTACTTGTGCATACTTCTGGCAGTACCGATCTCAATGTCTTACAGAAATTTCATGAGCGTTGTGGTGTATTGTATCCATTACAGACATTTAGTTTTGAAAAGTCAGTGGATTGGTCACAAGTTCCATTGCTGATTGAAACGCATCAATCTCAGGACTTGTATAGCCTACAAGATTTGGCTCAACAATTAAGCCAGCGAGTATATGTTTATTCCTCTGCTCAGCGTTTGAGTTTACATTTGGCGGCGGTATTTGCTTGTAATTTTAGCAATTATTGTTATGACATGGCGAAACAGGTGGTGGATGGTGCATCGGTTGATTTTGGTTTGCTATATCCACTGATTTTGGAAACAGCAGATAAGGCGACGCAATTTAATCCCAAAGATGTACAAACAGGTCCAGCAGTGCGTCAAGATCAACAAATTTTACAAATGCACCAAGAATTGTTACAAAAACAGCAACACGGTGATTTGGTAGAAATTTATCAAAAAATGAGCAATGCGATACAGCATCGACATCATAAAATCTAAATATCGTAGTTTTGCAGGCGCTAGAGTCTGCTTCAAAATTACTTTAGCATTGAGAATGAGAATTAAAATAACAGAGGTAAAAGTGGTAAAAAATTTCCATGATCCACAGGTTGTGGCAAGTTATGATCAGCATATTGTGAAATTAATTCCAGGTTATACCCTGATCCATGCTCAGATAGCAGCAATTTTGCAACATTACTTGCCTGAAAATGCCCGTGTTCTGATCATTGGATGTGGTACTGGTTATGAACTTTGTTATTTAACACAGCAACATCCGACATGGAGTTTTACCGCTCTCGATTTGTCTAAAACGATGCTCGAGGCGGCACAACAGCGTCTGTCAAAAAACAATCAAATTGAATGGATACAAGGAGATATACGTGAATTGAGTTCACAGCAACCGTATGATGCTGTGCTCAGTATTTTAGTTACACATTTTATTGCAACCTCAGAAAAATTGGATTTTTTCCAGTCGATTGCTAAACATTTAACTGCAACAGGTGTATTCATCAACGTTGATATTACGCAGCCTGAGCACATAGATGATTTGGCAATTTTACAATCAGTGTGTCAGTACACGGGTTTAACTGCTGCGCAAAGTCAAATCATGTGTCAGCGTTTACAACAAGATTTTTATTTGGTAAATCCACAACAAAATATTGCATGGTTACAGCAAGCAGGTTTTGCACAGGTAAAAAGCTTCTGGCAGATGTTGCAGTATCAAGGATTGATGGCATTTCCAAATCAGATAGGGTAAAGCATATGTTTAAGTTTTTACAGCGCCGTAAACACCGAAAATATATTGAAAATTTATTTTCAACGGAAAATTTCCCTGTTGCAGTAACGTGGGGAAGTCGAGGAAGCCCATAGTTGTGGGAGGCGATGAAGCAGGAGTTTTTAAAGTATCCACTCACCCAGTCACCACTCGAGTTTGAGCGAAAATTAGCAGAAGTTTTTTATCGTTTAACCTTACATCGTTTAACAGATAATGCTTTGTTTTATTGTGAAGCCTTTGCACATGGCGGCATGTCAAGTGGGATGATTTCAACTGAACACTGGCGTATGCAGCTTATTGAAGTATTAAAAGGGCGTTTTTCAAGATTAAGTTAAGCGGCATATTGTCAGTGTGACAGCATGCCGCTATTTTATTGGCTTATTTGATTTTTTTGAAAATAAAATCATTAATTTTGTGGCCAGATTCTAAACCACGGCGTTCGAATTTCGTCAAAGGACGCCATTCTGGTCGAGGATAGCTGTTACCTTTTCCTGCCAAATTTTCTAAGTTTTCACGCTGATCCAAAACATCTAACATCCACTCAGCATACGGTTCCCAGTCAGTCGCTGCGTGGAATGTACCACCAAGCTCAAGTTTCTGTTCAACCAGTGCCATACGTTCATCAACCACGAAACGGCGTTTGAAGTGGCGTTTTTTCTGCCACGGGTCTGGAAAATACAGTTGTACGCAGTTAATACTCGCATCTGGCATTTCACGTAACACCTGAATCGCATCTGCATCCAAGACTTTTAAGTTGTCTAAACCTACCTCGCCCGCTTCATAAACACACTGTGCAATACCCGGAATATGCACTTCGATACCGACATAGTTGCGTTCAGGGTTGGCTTGTGCCATCAGCACTAAAGAACGTCCCATACCAAAGCCAATTTCAACAGTTAGCGGACGTTCAGGATGAGCAAAATATTGGCGTAAATCACCGACTGGATATTCCAAAATAAAGTCACGATGTTGTTCCAGCGCGGTACGTTGTGACGTATTTAGCGGAGATGAGCGGCGCATAAATGTCACAATTTCACGGTGCTCGTGCAAATTGTCTAAGTCAACAATTTGTGGTTCAAGTTGATCGTTGCTCATAAGCTTGGAATTCGGTTTGCTAAAAAAGCGATATTTTAAATCGCGATTTAAGCAAGTCAAATAAATCTCTACAGAATTCGGCAAGAAATCATCAATTACTGATAGAACGCTTCAGTTGCGGTTTACAGTTGATGTACTTTTCAGGGCTTGCAACTTGTTGAACAGCGTTTTAAAACAGAAGGGTAATTTTAAAATAACTTAAAACAAGGACTCAAGATTATTTATGAAGCTGTATTATTCCCCCGGTGCATGTTCACTTGCAGCCCACATTATTTTAAATGAAATAAATGTTGATTTTGATCTCGAAAAAGTCAATTTAAAAACCCATACCACCGCAAAAGGTGCAGATTATTATCAAATCAATCCGAAAGGTTACGTTCCTGCATTGGAAATAAATCCTGGCTTGATTCTAACTGAGAATGTGGCAATTTTACCTTTTTTGGCTCAGCATGATCCGCATCAGGATTTGATCCCACCATCGGGTTTGGGGCGAGCTAAAGTTTTGGAATGGCTGGGCTATCTGAACTCTGAGCTACACGATGCTTATGCGGTGTTTTTTGGCAAGCCATTGACTGAAGACGAAAAAACCAAAGCATATCAAGAGATAGATCGATTATTAACCTATATTGATCAAGCGATTGCAAACTCAGAAACGGAGTACTTGGTGGGCGATAACTTTGGCCCAGCCGATGCTTATTTATTTGTGATTACCAATTGGTCAGCAGTCATTCAGCATGATCTAGGTGACTATAAACATATTATTGCACTACGTAATAAAGTGGCTGAACGCCAATCTGTTCAAATTGCAATGCGAGATGAAGGTTTAATTTCCTGATGGGCAATTGATAAAAAAGGATTCTTTGGAATCCTTTTTTATTGGGTCAATATGACGATTTTAATTATTTTAAAATCCGCTGAGCTTGTTCGCGATCAAGATCTTTCTCCCATGCTGCAATGACAACAGTCGCAACACAATTTCCTATTAAATTGGTGCACGCACGCGCAATTCCAATAAACCAGTCAACAGATAAGAGTAGTACTAAACCAATTGCAGGTAGGCTTGGAATGACAGACAGAGTGGCAGCTAAGATGACCAAAGCAGAACCAGGAATACCATGTGCACCTTTTGAGGTCAGTAAAGACACAAATAGAATCGCTAACAGATGCTGCATGCTAAGGTCAATATTACAGGCTTGGGCAATAAAGATGACACCTAAAGTCAGATAGATTGAAAAACCATCTAAATTAAAAGAATAGCCTGTAGGAATGACTAAGCCTACAGTTGAATTTTTAATGCCTAAAGCAGTGAGTTTTTGCATAATTTGTGGCAGAACGGCATCGGAAGAAGCTGTGCCCAATACAATACTGAGCTCTTCTTTGAAGTAAGCAATAAATTTAAAAATATTCAAACCTGCTAACTTTAAAATTCCTCCAAGTACAATAACCACAAAGACCAAGCAGGTTACGTAAAACAATATAACCAGTGCACCCAATTGCATCAGTGAACTCGCACCGAACTTTGCTGTGGTATATGCAATTGAACCAAATACGCCTATTGGGGCAAGCTTAATAATTAACCCCATCATTTTAAATAGAATTTCAGAAAATGCTTCGATAGTGCCTTTGACATGTCCAGAAATATGTTTAGGTACCATCAGCATGCTCACCCCAAACAGGATAGCAATAATCAGTACTTGTAAAATATCACCTTGCGTAAAAGCATCAAAAACGGTTTTCGGAATCAGGTGTAAGAAGAAATCTGAGATTGAATTCAGTTGGTGAGCACGTTCGGTGTAGGTCGCAATATCTTTACCATCGAGTTGATTGAGATCGATATTCATGCCTACACCTGGTTTAAAGACATAAGCGATGACAATACCGAGCAATAGCGCTATGGTTGTCACTATTTCAAAATAGATAATCGTTTTTCCACCAACTCGTCCCATTTTTTTTATATCTTCTGCGCCGTAAATACCAAGAACAACGACACAGAACACAATTGGGGCAATGAGCATTTTGATGAGTGAGATAAAACCATCACCAAGTGGTTTTAAAGAAAGAGCAAAATCATGACAAGCAAGTCCAATCGCAATACCTAGAATTAAAGCAACAATCACTTGAGCAAATAAGCTTGCCTTTAAATACTTCAACATAAATTTCATCCATAAAAGTGCTGCCTAACTAAGCAAATTTTGTTCCATATCTTTTGTTGATTATTTTATTTATATGTAGGATGTTGTTTTTAATTAATAATTTTTATTTTTAGTTGAATCAAATGGTCAAAATAAAAAAGGAGCAATTGCTCCTTTTCTTTATGCCAGTGCGGCTTTAATCTTTTCTGCTAAGCTTTTGATTTTCTCTTGATCCCCCATTTCGGCTGCATGGCGACCCAGTTTATGTACTGAACTTGGAATCAAATGAAAGTGAATGTGCGGTACAGTTTGACCTGCGGCTTCACCTGAAAGTTGCATAAGGACAATGCCTTGAGCATCAAGTGCTTTTTCAATAGCACGTGCAACTTTTTGTACGATCTGAATGGTGTAGGCAGCATCTTCAGCAGTTAAGTCCAGTAAAGTCACCGCTTGTGCTTTTGGGATGACTAAAGTATGACCATCGGCTTGAGGCATAATGTCCATAAATGCAAGTACGCGTTCATCTTCATAGACTTTAATGGCTGGGATTTCACCGCGTAAAATTTTTGCAAAAATATTTTGGTCATTGTATGCCATAACGGATTTCCTTGATTGGCTGAATTTATTTACAGCTTAATTCTTTCTGACGAGCTTTGATTTGGTCAAGTTTTTGTTGCTCTTTTTCAGAAAATTTTGGTTTAGTGGTATGGCAGTTGTCATTGCCATACTGCGCTTTGGCTTCAGGGTCACTAAAACAATAGCCTTTAGATGCATAAATTAAATTATAGTCATCTTTAAGTTTTTGACATTCTTGCTCAGAGGCAGCGAGTGCATTGATGCTGATCAATCCTGCAAACCCTGCAATCAGCGCAACTGAAAACTTCTTCATGAGCGATTCCTTATTTGTAACGATATGTGTGGATACACATCATTTAATATGGATACAGTCGCGCTGAATTGCAATGTCTAAAGATTACTCAATTGTAATCTTGCTCCATGATTCATACATTTTTGCCACGGTAGAAAAATCGCTGTCAGCATCAACAAGGGCATTTGCAGCCTGAATCAGATTTTGAGAGAGACCAATGACAGGTGCTGCAAGTTTTGCTTCACGAACTAAATCCGCCGCGATGCCTGTATCTTTTGCCAATAAAGGTAAAGCAAAAGTCAGTGGAAAACTGCGGTTAAAAATCCGATTTGGTAAAATGCTGCTAGTGACGGTACTTTGACCACTTGAGGCATTAATACATTCAAAAGCTTCTGTAAGATTGACACCGTGAGCTTTCAGCGTTGTTGCACCTTCACAAGCCGCGCATAGATGTACCGCCATTAACATATTATTGACGGCCTTAACCGCAAAGCCTGCGCCAGATTCTCCAACATGCTTAATCAATTTGCCTACAGCTTGCATAGCAGGTAAGGCGCGTTCAAATGCTGCTGCATCGCCACCCACCATTACGGTTAAAGTGGCATTTTCAGCACCAATGGTTTGTCCACTGACAGGTGCATCTAAATAATCCACACCTTGTGCTTTTAAGCGTTCAGCCAGTTTTTGTGCGCTAGCGGGAACACCGCTCGTGCAGTCCACCCAGATTGCACCTGATTTGATGGCTACAGTTGCAATCAGATCTTCAACATCTTGGCTAGTTGGTAAACAAGAAAAAATGATGTCTGCTTGTACAGCCTGTTCTAAAGAAACGGCTTGTGTTGCATATTCTTGAGCATGTTGTTGGGCTTTGGCTTCGGTACGATTCCAAACGAAAACCTGCTCAAAGTGTTTAGGTAAATGAGCTGCCATACGGTAGCCCATAGCACCTAAACCAAGAAATGCAACAGAGGAGATGGTCATAATAAATCCTTGATAATATGGATGGGAGCTTTAAAGCAAGCACTATGCCAAAACCTGTAAATACTGTAATGGCAATCTTCTGCTATTGATATAAAGAATTTTAATAACAACAGCAAGGTTAAAATTTAGGTAAAATTCACCCTAAATAAAAGATTACTTGAGATCTTTTATAAATAAAATATAGTGTTATTTTTAAAATTTCTGAAGATTATAGCAATCCTAAATTAATAGAAAATTCACAAGAGAAGTCAAATAATAAAAAATGATAAAAACTCTTTTTAAACAAAGGGTTTAAGAGAGTTGCTAATTTTGATGAATAAGATAAAGCCTATGTCTATTGCAAAAAGATTGGCAGACTTATAAGCAAAGCGTATGCTAAGAGCCACAACAAAAAATCACGACAACAATAATAGGGGCTAAATTATGGCGAATCTAAATAAAACTGCACTAGTCACAGGCGCATCAGGAGGGATAGGTCGTGCGATTGCAACACGTTTAGCTAAAGATGGTTATTCGGTTGTAGTTCATTATGCAGGAGATGCACTGAGTGCAAAGCAAACGGTCAATCATATCTTACAACAGGGTGGCAAGGCGATTGCTTTGCAGGCAGATGTTGCCAATGAAAAAGAAGTTGAGCAATTATTTAAAATGACCTTAGAAATTTATGGTCGCTTAGATGTTGTGATTCATAATGCGGGGATTATGCCAATCACGAAAATTGCTGTATCAGGTTTGGCTGATTTTGATCGTGTGATTCATACCAATTTACGTGGTGCATTTTTGGTTTTGGCACACGCAGCTAAAGACATTAAAGATGGTGGGCGAATTATTGCTCTTTCAACAAGTGTGATTGCCAAGTCATTTCCAGGTTATGGGCCTTATATTGCATCTAAAATGGGAGTGGAAGGCTTGGTACATGTCTTGGCAAATGAGCTACGAGGACGCAATGTCACTGTGAATGCAATTGCACCTGGGCCTACAGCTACCGATCTCTTTTTTAATGGAAAAACCCAGCAGCAAATCCAGCAGGCTGCACAGCTTGCACCACTGGAACGAATTGCAACCCCTGAGGATATTGCCAATTCTGTTGCGATGCTGGTGGGTGCTGACGGTGCTTGGATTAACTCACAGGTCATTCGGGTAAATGGTGGCTTTGCTTAATCGGCTCACAAAAAAGTCGATCTCTGTTGGCGATAGCTCAAAAAATGCATACAGATCGCCCTAACATGAAATATTTTACCTTGACCGACTGGCTATAAGACGCTCAAAATGTTGGCAGTTTTGATTCAATGCATAGCGTTATATAAGAGTAGAACTCAATGAGCCAGCACGACGATACCCAATACCAACTTGATACTTTAGCCATTCGTACAGGTCACACACGCAGTTTTGAAGGTGAACACAGTGAACCGATTTTTCTGACTTCATCTTTTGTGTATGCCAATGCTGCTGAAGCTGCTGCAAAATTTTCTGGAAAAGAGCCAGGTAATATCTATTCACGTTTTACTAATCCAACAGTTGCCATGTTTGAAAAACGTTTGGCAGCTTTAGATGGTGCAGAACGTGCAGTCGCAACAGGTTCAGGTATGGGAGCAATCTTGGCGATTGCGATGGCGTACTTAAAAGCAGGTGATCATGTCATTTGCTCGCGTGCTGTCTTTGGTTCTACCGTCAGCTTGTTTGAAAAATATATTGGTAAATTTGGCGTTGCTGTCGATTTTGTGGATTTGACCAATTTGCAAGCATGGCAAGATGCGATTCGTCCAGAAACTAAATTATTCTTTGTTGAATCTCCATCAAACCCGTTGGCTGAAATTGCAGATATTCAGGCATTGTCTGATTTGGCACATGCACATGGTGCTTTATTGGCAATCGATAACAGCTTCTGTACACCAGCATTGCAACAGCCAATTAAATTTGGTGCTGACCTTGTGATTTACTCTGCAACCAAATATATCGATGGTCAGGGTCGTGCTTTAGGTGGTGCTGTGGTCGGTAGCCATCAATTGCTTGAAGAAGTGTTTGGTGTGGTGCGTACACTTGGTCCATCAATGAGCCCATTCAACGCTTGGGTGTTCTTAAAAGGTCTAGAAACTTTACGTTTGCGTATGAAAGCCCACTGCGAAGGTGCGCAAAAATTGGCAGAGTGGCTGAATCAGCATGACAAAGTTGAAAAAGTTTACTACGCGGGTTTACCTGAACATGTCGGACATGAGTTGGCTGCCAAACAGCAATCAGGTTTTGGTGGTATTGTGTCATTTGAAGTGAAAGGTGGTCGTGAGGCTGCGTGGAAAGTGATTGATAGCACGCAATTCATTTCAATTACAGGTAACCTTGGTGATGCAAAATCAACCATTACCCATCCAGCAACTACTACACATGGTAAATTATCCGATGCAGCGAAAGCAGCAGCAGGCATTCGTGAAGGTCTAATTCGTGTATCGGTTGGTTTGGAAGATATTCATGATATTATTGCCGACCTTTCTCGTGGTCTTGATTTGATTTAATTTGGGAGTCAATTGATGAATATTAATATGCTGATGCAGCAAGCCCAGCGCATGCAAAAAGATATGGAAAGCAATATTAAAAAAGCCAAAGAAGAGTTGGCGCAAACTGAAGTGCATGCAGAAGCTGGTGGTGGTCTTGTAAAAGTGACCATGACTTGCCGTCATGTGGTTAAACGTATTGAAATCAATCCAGAGTTGTTACAAGACGATGCGGATATGATTGAAGATTTGATTGCAGCAGCAATGAATGATGCAGCACGTCAAGCAGAAGTAATTTCAGAAGACAAAATGAAAGCTGCGAATGCGGGCACAGGCTTGCCACCAGGCTTATCTGGTTTGTTCTAAGGTCATCATTCGGTGTTTAGTCCTCGTTTTGAACAGCTTGTTCAGGCATTACGCACCTTGCCAAGCGTTGGGCCGAAGTCGGCTCAGCGTATGGCGTTGCATCTTGTCATGAAGAACCGTGAAGGTGCGTTTCAACTTGCTCATGCTTTGCATGAGGCGGCAACCTACATTCAAAGTTGTCGGGTCTGCCACTCATTAAGTGAAGATGAAGTGTGTGAAATTTGTACTTCGCCACGCCGTGATGACAGCGTACTTTGTGTGGTGGAATCTCCTGCTGACGTAATGGCGATTGAACAAAGCGCGAGCTTTCAAGGGAAATACTATGTCTTAGGTGGGCATTTATCTCCACTTGATGGCATTGGACCTGAGGAAATTGGCATTCCAGCTTTGATAGAACGGCTAAAACAAGGTCAAGTCCAAGAAGTCATTCTAGCGACCAATGCAACCATTGAAGGTCAGGCAACCGCCCATTATATTTTGGAAGCGAGCAAGAATTTAGCTGTAAAAATGACCCGAATTGCCCAAGGTGTGCCACAAGGCGGTGAATTGGAATATGTCGATAGTCATACTCTCAGCCAAGCGCTCCATCATCGGATGCAGTTGAAATAATCTGAATGACCATTCAAGCATATGGGTTCTGAGTGGTTTTTTTATGTGTAAGTTTAATTTTAACGATCTGAAATAAATAAAAAATATAAAAATTCAAGAAAATCCCTTTCTTTGTACAGTTAAACATATAACAATACCTATCAAGTTTTTAAATTGTTGACAATTATCGCAATCGACAGATTTCTTGTTCATCGGGTAAGATAACTGAAAATTAGTGTTAATTTTCTCCCCTTTAGGTTGCGTATAGAGCATTTTGCAAGAATATGTATCATTTTATTCAGGATCAACCAGAACTTGACATGGTCTTGGCTGCCATGGACAACAGTGCCGTTTATGCACTCGATAGTGAATTTATCAAGGTTGATACGTTGTGGCCAAAACTTGGCGTTTTTCAAATTAATGTTTCAGAGCAAACCTATTTGCTCGATGGCGTAAATTTAGATTTAGACCCATTTTGGAAAAAACTTGCCACTGCTCAGCAAAATATCTTTCATGCTTGCGGTGAGGATATTGATTTAATTTATCATTATGCTCAGACTCGCCAACTCAATAATGTTTTTGATACTCAAATTGCCATGTCTTTTTTAGGGCATGGTCTGCAAGTTAGCTATCAAAATAGCTTAAAGCAGATTATGGATATTGAGATTGAAAAAGATCAAACTCGTTCGGATTGGTTGGCTCGACCTTTATCTGACAAACAATTGTGCTATGCAGCAAACGATGTGATTTATTTAAATCAATTGGCTGACAAGCTAAAGCAACAGCTTCAAGCAAAAGGATTACTCGCGTTTGTGCTTGAAGATTGTCAACATCTCACCGAAGAGATTGCACAGCAAACCCCGACAGAACTTTTATATATGGATGTCGGTAATTATCGACATTCACGTCGTCAATTGATGCAGTTACAGCAACTCAGTATTTGGCGGGAACAGTTTGCAAAAAGTCTCAATATTCCACGAAGCTTTTTGCTGAAAAATGCAACGATGATCGACTTGGTTGAGAAAAATCCACGTAATCATTTTCAGCTCTCTAACATTAAAAATATTCGCCCGAATGTCATTCGTGAATATGGCAAGCTGATTTTAGATTTATTGAAGTATTTGCCCGAAAAAGAATTTTGGCCTGCTTGTATCCCTCGCCCTGTTAAACATGTATCAAAAGATGTTGCCGAACAAGTGGATTTGATTATTGATCGTGTTGTTGCTGAAACAGGTATTCCACATGCGGTGTTAATGCGTAAAAAATGGTTGAATGAAATTTATCAATATATTGTTTTACCGAAAAAAAATTATAAATTATCAAATTATTTAATGGGTTGGCGTTATGAAATACTCACGCAGCCATTGCTTGAGATTTTGCAGCAAGATCAGGAAAATCTTGCAGAACAGATGAAAGTTCGCCAATAACCTGTAATTCCTATACAATATTTCCTGACTCATACGTCAATGATGTTTGATATGTGTGGTCAGGATTTTTTATATTATTATTTTTCTATGATAAGAGTGCTGGGTTATGGTTGTGCATTGTGATATTTATCGCTCAAGCAAGAAAGATGAAATGTATTTGTATGTTGCGCGTCAAAACGCAGAACAAGCGCATGAAGATCCCTTCGCTGATGTGCCAGAAATGTTGCGTACAGCATTTGGACGTGCCACATTTGTCATGCATTTAGAGCTGAGTGAAACGCGTAAGTTGGCACGTGCCAATGTCTTACATGTGATGGATTCGCTACAGACGAAAGGTTTCTTTATTCAAGTTCCGCCTGAAGGTCTGATTAATCCAAATGCAGTTGCACCTGAAGGTTTGCGAGGAGCTTAAGCATGGACAATCTATTGCATCAACTGACAGCATTACTCGATGTAGTTCCTGAAAATATAATTGCAGTGAGTGTCTATGTGGTGGGTGCAATTTTAGTTCTGTTGTGTTGGTATTCAATGACCAAGCCTTATCCACAATTTTGTGCAATTTCAACATGGATTGCATTTGCCTTTTTGGTGACGCCTAATATTTCCGATGGTAGTAATGCAGCAATTGCTCCCGCTGTCTTTGGGTTGTTATTTGGCATATTGACGCATGAGCATAATCTGATTTGGGTAAATTTGGCTAACATCTTATTTGTTATTGGTTTAGGTGGCGTTGTTGGCTTTTTCTGGTTGAAGTTTTTACAACATAAGCCAAAGCCAGCTAAAAAAACCACTCCTCTTTAACATTACAGGGATTGTTTATGGTGGACAAAGCAGCAGTAAAGTTTCAAGGCACATCGCAATATATTGCAACTGAAGGACTTAAACTGGCAGTCAATGCTGCGTGCACTTTGGAAAAACCACTACTTGTCAAAGGCGAGCCAGGCACAGGTAAAACCTTGCTTGCAGAACAAGTGGCTGCAAGTATGGGCTTAAAGCTGATCACTTGGCATATTAAGTCGACCACCAAAGCGCAACAGGGTTTATATGAATACGATGCGGTGTCGCGTTTGCGAGATAGCCAGTTAGGTGATGATCGTGTCTATGATATTCAAAACTATATTAAGCCAGGAAAGTTGTGGGAAGCGTTTACCAGTCCTGAGCGCTGTGTTTTATTGATTGATGAAATCGACAAAGCAGACATCGAGTTTCCAAACGACTTACTGCATGAATTAGACAAAATGTCATTTTATGTCTATGAAACCAATCAAACCATTCATGCGAAACAGCGTCCAATCGTCATTATTACCTCAAACAATGAAAAAGAACTGCCAAATGCCTTTTTGCGTCGTTGTTTTTTTCATTATATTGACTTTCCCGATGTTGAAACCATGCGACAAATTGTCGATGTGCATTTCCCACAAATTTCTCAGCAGGTTCTCAGCCAAGCATTGGACGTTTTCTATCAACTTCGAGAAATTCCAAATCTTAAAAAAGCACCTTCAACATCTGAACTGATTGATTGGTTGGCGCTGATTTTGGCTGAAGATGTATCTGAGATTCGCCTT
Source organism: Acinetobacter sp. ME22 (assembly GCF_022012315.1). Classification (NCBI taxonomy): domain Bacteria; kingdom Pseudomonadati; phylum Pseudomonadota; class Gammaproteobacteria; order Moraxellales; family Moraxellaceae; genus Acinetobacter; species Acinetobacter sp. ME22. The sequence continues at coordinate 86,151 of NZ_JAKLTL010000010.1, read as the reverse complement.
GAACCCAACCAATTGCCTCCTTTGTACGGGGCACTTCTTAAAAATGAACAGGACGTGCAGCTTTTACAACGTCTTGCTTTAATGACACGACGTTAAAAGAGTAAAGTCATGTTTGTACGTCTATTTTATACTTTAAGAAAATATGGCGTTCCAGTGACGACCCAAGAGCTACTTGATTTAAACCGAGCTATTGAGCAGCAATTAGTCTTTGCTGATGCTGAACAGTTTTATCTGCTGGTTCGTATGCTCATGGTGAAAGATGAACGTTACTTTGATAAATTTGATTTGGCATTTAAAGCTTATTTGGATGCAGTAGAACCCCTTTCCCAAGAAGATATCCTAAATAAATTACAACAACTTCCGAAAGAGTGGTTTGATTTAGAGTTGCTTGAAAAGAATTTGACCGAGCAACAACGTGCAGAGTTGCAACAAGCCCATTCGCTCGCAGAATTATTACAACAGCTCGAACAACGCCTGAAAGAACAGCATAAGAAGCATCAGGGCGGCAATAAAATGATTGGCACGGGAGGTACATCACCTTTTGGTGCATATGGCGATCATCCCGCAGGCATTCGGATTGGTGGGCCAAGTCGCAAGCGTTCTGCGGTGAAAGTCTGGGAGCAACGTCAATATAAAAACCTTGATGATGAACAGCATCTGACTTCACGACAAATGCAATTGGCGCTGCGCTATTTACGTCGTTTTGCGCGACAAGGTATCGCACAAGAACTGGATATTCATGCCACCATTCAAGCAACTGCTAAACAGGGCATGCTGGATGTTCAGCTTGTTCCTGAACGCCGTAATGGGGTTAAAGTCCTGATGTTGTTTGATGTTGGTGGTTCTATGGATGGTTATATCCAACAATGTGAAGCCTTGTTTAGTGCTGCAAAAACAGAATTTAAGCATCTTGACTATTTTTACTTTCATAACTGCATTTATGACCATGTTTGGAAAGATAATCAGCGCCGTCGTGCTAGCCAAATCTCGACATGGGATTTGCTGCACAAATACAGCGCAGACTATCGGGTAATTTTGGTTGGTGATGCAAGTATGGCACCCTACGAGCTGCAAAGTATTGGTGGCTCTGTGGAATATATGAATGATGAAACAGGTCTGATCTGGTTACAGCGCATTCGGCAACATTTTCAAAAAACAGCATGGCTTAATCCAGAAGACCAACGATACTGGACATACACCAAGACCATCGGCTTAATTCAACAGGCATTTGAACAACATATGTATCCCATGACTTTAAAAGGCATTGAGGATATGACCAAATACTTATCACGCTAACAATAAATGAAGAGGTAATATCATGCAGCAATTACAGGGCTTTGCCTTACCCACACAAGATGGTTTTTTTGGGCAATATGGTGGACAGTTTATTCCACCGCATTTAAAAGCTGCGATGGATGACATTAATACCGCATACGAAAAAATTCGACATACGCCTGAATTTCAACAAGAACTTAATGATTTATTTCAGCATTATGTGGGTCGTCCGAGCCCATTATTTTATGCGAAACGTTTGTCTGAGCAGTTGGGCGGCGCACAGATTTATTTAAAACGTGAAGATCTCAATCATACAGGCGCTCATAAAATCAATCACTGTTTGGGTGAAGCTCTACTTGCAAAATACATGGGCAAAACCAAAGTGATTGCCGAAACAGGTGCAGGGCAGCATGGTGTTGCATTGGCGACAGCTTGCGCACTGGTCGGCATTCCTTGTGAAATTCACATGGGACAAGTCGATATTGAAAAAGAACATCCGAATGTCGTGAAAATGAAAATTTTGGGTGCAAAACTTGTTGCCGTGACTCAAGGAACCGCAACCTTAAAAGATGCTGTGGATAGTGCCTTTGAAGAATATTTAAAAGACCCTGAAAACTATATTTATGCAATTGGTTCGGTGGTTGGGCCGCATCCATTTCCAAAAATGGTACGGGATTTCCAAGCGATTATTGGCGATGAAATTAAAGTTCAAAGTCAGGCACAGTTTCAGCAGTTTCCAGATTATGTGGTCGCTTGTGTTGGCGGTGGTTCAAATGCAATTGGTGCATTTACAGCCTTTTTGAACGAAGAGGATGTCAAACTGGTTGGTGTTGAGCCAGCGGGTTATGGTTTGGACACGACTCAACATTCAGCAACATTAACTTTAGGTAAACCCAGCCAAATTCATGGTATGGCATGTTATGTTTTAGAAGATGAACAGGGACAACCTTTGCCTGTACATTCGATTGCTTCGGGATTGGATTACCCTGGGGTAGGTCCACAGCACAGCTTCTTAAAAGATTTGGGACGAGTGGAATATACCACTGCCACAGATCAGGAATGTTTAGATGCTTTTATGACTTTATCTCGTGTAGAAGGGATTGTTCCTGCATTAGAAAGTTCACATGCTGTTGCATGGGCATTGCGAGAAGCACCATATTTATCAAAAGACACAAAAATAGTGGTTAACTTGTCGGGTCGTGGCGATAAAGATGCAGACTATGTCGCACAGAAACTGGGACTGTAAATAGATAGAAAGTTATAAGCAATAAAAAAGAGCGATGTAAACATCGCTCTTTTTTATGGATCTTTTTTAGGACTCGTAAGACTGGAGTTGCTGAATCAGTTTTTGTTGATCTTGGATTGTGGCATCAGCAAGAGCACCATATTGATCGATATAGCATTCTAATTGCTGAATTAACGCATTTTGATCTTCCATCACTGCTTTAACTAAATCTCCTACAGCAACCATGCCTACCAGTCGTTCTTGCTCAAGAACAGGCAAGTGGCGTAAATGGTGATCAGTCATCAGTTTTAGACTATCTTTCACACTATGTTCAAGCGGAACTGTCAAAACATTGGCTGTCATAAGCTGCTGGACTTGAACTTCTTCTGTGAGAAATTGATGTTTTAGCATTTTGCGCGCGCAATCTCGCTCTGACAAAATTCCAACCACGCGTGTTTCTTCAGTGACAATCAAAGCCCCAATATTTTTGTTTGCCATTAAAGAAATCGCTTCAGTTACTGAAGCGGAAGGTGAAATCGTGTGTACAGATGGATCAAGTTTTTTTTCAATTACATATTTAATATTTGTCATGATTTACCTAGATTTTTCGTTGTTCTAGTGCATGATTAAAATGAAATAATTCCCCTGAATTTTCAACAGATTTAATTCTTGAATATGTAAAAAAACATTACATCTAATGTGAAATATAATGCTGTAGCTGCGCAATCAATTCATGCTGATCGTCGATGACGGCTTTAACCAAATCTCCGACAGCGACCATACCAACTAAGCGTTCGTCTTCTAATACTGGCAAGTGGCGTAAATGACGATCTGTCATGAGCTTTAAGCATTCTTCAACGCTGTTATGCAAGCGCACACTGATGACCGCAGAGGTCATTAGTTCACAGACTTGTGTATTATCTGCAGGTAAATCTCGCATAATAATTTTTCGTGCACAGTCTCGTTCCGATAAAATTCCAACAACTTGTTGTCCTTCAGTAACAATTAAAGCACCGATATCTTTAGTTGCCATAAGTACAACAGCTTCAGTAATGGAAGCATCAGGTGCGATGGTATATATAGATTGGTCAAATTTTTGTTGAATCACATGGGCTACATTGGTCATATTGATATTATCCTCCACTGCTTTTTTTCTAGTTGTAGACTTAAGATGGAATAAATCAAGAGATTTTGCAAGACATCAGAAATGAAGAAATGTATATAAAAATTTACGCACAAGTCATAAAAAAAGGAATTAAAAAACGCCACCTAAGTGACGTTGTTTTATGCTTTCATGGTTGCCAGTTTCTGCCAGTATTGTGCTTTTAAGCTGTCCCGTTCTACACGGAATCCTTGGGTATATAGTTCAGCCAAGAATAATGCAGCTTTACCGTGACCTGCATGTGCGACATTTTCTAAGTCTTTCACAGCATCACAAAAAATCATTTGTGAGTGGATTGTGTTGACAGCATTTGCGTACACATGCTCTAAGTCTTGTTGAGAAAATTGTTGAATCATATATAGCTCCTTATTTTAATTATGATTACGACCGACTTATACAAAAGTCTAAAGTTAAATTAACATGTTTATATTTAACTAATATTACAATTCACATATTAAGTCAATCTAACTATGGGGTCAAACTCTATATTTTCAAGTTTACATGATTAAACATTCAGCAGAAATAATTTTTATTAATATGGAAATATAAAACTATAACAAGGAGCGTGAACCATGACTGCAACAACAATAGACGGTTTAGAATTTGATGTACCTTTAGACCATACACAAATAAAAGCACTTGCTCAATTGCATCGTCAGCAGTTAGGCGAGGCAATTTATCATGAAGATCAACATATTGGCGAATTAGGAATCGCTCATCGATCTAGAATTTCCAATTTCACTCGGCAACTTGGCTTAGAGCAGCGTGCCGAATTTTATAAAATTTATAATCGCGAATTACGTCGTTTGGCGGTAGAAGATCCATTACATCCGCCACATGCAGAAGAAGGCGTGAATGTGTTTTTGCTGGTCGTAATTTTGGTGATTATTGCTGTTATTTTATATTTTGCATTTGTTCGGCATGTAACAGGCTAGCTTGATTCGGTTTAGTTATTGTTTCATATAAACTTTAACTATTGTACTTCGGGCATGATCAACTTACACTAGACAGTCGATAGAGGTTGGTCATGCTTAAATCTATAGACATTCTTGCCACATTTAGAAACAAAATTTCCTTTCAGTATTTCTCTCATTTTTTAATCAGTTCAATTGTTTTGTTTGTAATTGGCTTTGTGTATTTGCTGTGTATCTGTCCAATACAAGTTAAGCAATATAATGCAATCTTGCAATTAGCGCATTCTGCACAGTACCCAAAAACACAACAGTTAGCCAATCAGGTCTTACAGCAGTCAGATTTAAAACAGTGGCAATATTTTCATGTCATACGTGCTTATCAGTATGAACAGTTTATGATGACTCAATATCCAGCCTTAGATTTAGATGATACACCGCAGAGATTTTAGCCAGCGTTGATCGGCAGAATATCGAAAACTTGTGGTAAACTTGCCCTTTTTAATGCAATGTTTTTCAAGGGATCAGCATGCAACAACAAACACATGGGCAAAACAAATTTTTGATAGATGCAGAGATTGGTGATGATGATGTCACTTTGCCAAGTTTACCTGCTGTTGATGTCCCCATTGTAGAGAAAAAAGCTGAACCAGTTGTTGATGTACAGCCACAAGCGACTGCGCAAGTTTCTGAAATAGCAGAAGACGAGAAACCAAAAACGGGTTTCTTTGGTCGAATGAAACAAGGTTTGACTAAAACCCGTAAGAACTTTACCGATGGTATGGTCAATATTCTGATTGGTGGTAAAGAAATTGATGATGAGCTGTTAGAAGAAGTTGAAGAACAACTGCTTATTGCAGATATTGGTGTTGAGGCAACAAAAACCATTATTACCAATTTGACTGAACGTACAGCTCGTGGTGATTTGATTTATTCTCATTCGCTATATAAGGCGTTACAAGAAGAATTGGTTGCATTACTTGCACCGCGTGTTAAGCCATTACATATCGACAGCAACAAGAACCCATATGTGATTTTGATGGTGGGTGTCAACGGTGTTGGTAAAACCACAACAATTGGCAAGTTAGCAAAACGTTTACAAGGCGAAGGCAAAAAAGTCATGTTGGCTGCGGGTGATACATTCCGTGCAGCAGCGACTGAACAATTACAAATTTGGGGTGAGCGTAACAATATTGCTGTGGTTGCTCAGGGGCATGGGGCAGACAGTGCTTCTGTAATCTTTGATGCATTTGAAAGCGCACGTGCTAAAGGCGTAGATGTACTCATTGCCGATACTGCTGGTCGTTTGCATAACAAAAGCAACTTAATGGAAGAGTTGAAGAAAGTTAAACGTGTTATGCAAAAGATTGATGCAACTGCACCGCATGAAATTATGCTGGTCGTTGATGCGGGTACGGGACAAAATGCAATTAATCAAGTCCAAGAGTTTGACCAAGCGGTTGGCTTAACAGGCATTACGATTACCAAGTTGGATGGCACAGCAAAAGGTGGTGTGCTGTTTAATATCGCAAGCCGTACGCACGTTCCAATCCGATTTATTGGCGTCGGTGAAAAAATTGATGATTTGCGTCCTTTTTCTGCAAAAGCATTTGTTGCTGCATTATTTGAAACGGACAAATAAACTCAAATTTTATAAATGGATAGTATCTTGTGATGCTATCCATTTTTATTCTAAAAATAGAACACAGTGTTTATATAATCCTGCTTTTATCATGCATATAAAACATTAGAATTATAGCTATTCAGTATTCCTAAAATTGTAACAATAAGGAGTTGCAACATGTCTTTTATCGATCAAATTGAAAAACGCCGTACCATTTATGCTATTGGTAATAACGTGACTGTACCGAATGCTGAGCTTGAAGCGTTAATTAAAAAAACGATCCGTTTAAGCCCATCATCATTTAATTCTCAATCCTCACGTGCGGTTATTTTGTTTGATGCATCACATGTTAAGTTTTGGGAAATTGTGCGTGAAACTTTACGTAAAATTGTGCCAGAAGCAGCATTTGAAGCGACTAGCAATAAAATTAACAGTTTTGCTGCGGGCAAAGGCACAGTATTGTTCTATGAAGATCAAGATGTAATTAAAGGTTTACAAGAGAAATTCGCAGCTTATGCGGATAACTTCCCTGTATGGTCTGAACATTCTTCTGCAATTGCTCAATTTGCAGTATGGACAGCACTGTCTGAACAAGGTGTTGGTGCATCATTACAGCACTATAACCCAATTGTTGATGCTGAAACTGCTGAAACTTTTGCAGTACCAGCAAGTTGGAAGTTACGTGCTCAATTGGTATTTGGTTCAATTGAAGCGCCTGCTGGCGAAAAAACCTTTATGGATGATGAAGTACGTTTCAAAACTTTTAACTAAGTTAAGCATCATGCAATAAAAAACCAGCTTATGCTGGTTTTTTATTTGGGAAATTTTTTAGCCTAGCCAGAGATAATAACCGACAGCCATGAGCGGCCATGCCACTATCGGGTTAAATAACCATTTCCATAGCCAAAACTGAGGAACAAATCCTACACCATAGATGAATCCACCTGAAATACCGAGCATGACGAGCATTAGAACACTATGGTTATAATGCCCATTTGCATCAAGCATCAGCGATGGATAAATGAGTAGAATAGCAGCCAAAGGCAATGCCAGCATGAAAGAAACAATCATCATGAGAATCTGTGCTGTGCCTTTTGTAGGTGCGGTCATTGCTTCAGCCATGTTCTTATTCCTCGTCTAAGTCTTGATGATGTTCAGTGTAAAGAGCACTGAGTACACTCGCAAAACAAGCCATTAAAATTCCGAGAATCCACGCAAAATACCACATATCCGATTCTCCTATTAGTACAAACTATGTGAATGAGTTTCAATATGTTTATTGGTAATAACGCCCCACATTTTGTAGTAACACCATGTGGTGTATAGCAAAATAATTGGAACGAAAATACATGCTGCAATGGTCATTACCATTAAGGTACGGTGACTTGAAGTTGCATCCCACATGGTTAAGCTTGATGTTGGATCAATACTTGATGGAAGTAAGAATGGGAATAGCGCAAAACCAGCGGTTAAGATCGCACCAACAATACTTAAACTTGTACCTGTAAAACTTAAACCTGCTTTACCTGAACCACCACCAACAATAGTCAGTAAGCCACCTAAAATTGCAATGACTGGAGCAGCCATTGTGATTGGATAAGTTGAATAGTTATTCATCCAACCTGGGTTTGCATTGGTCACGACATGTTTAGTTAATGGGTTAATTGCAGCATCTGTATTGAGTGCTGTTGCTAGGCTATAACCTGGCATTTGACCGAAGTATAACCATGCACCTGCAACCAAGAAGCAGACCAAGAACACAATACCCATAATTTGAGTTGCTTTGGAAGAGCGTTGACGTAAGACACCATCTGTACGCAACATTAACCAAGCACCACCATGTGCAGATAGCATTGATAAACTCACAACACCACAGACTAAAGCAAATGGGTTGAGTAGGGCAAAGAAGCTACCTGTATATTCTGAACGTAGTGTGTCATCAAAGTGGAACGGTACGCCTTGGAATAAGTTACCAAATGCAACACCAAATACTAGTGCTGGAACTGCACCACCCACACATAAACCCCAGTCCCATGATGTACGCCATTTGGTATTTTCTAGTTTTGAACGATAGTCAAAACCAACAGGACGTAGGAACAATGCAAATAACACCAGTAAAAGCGCCCAGTACATACCTGAGAACGCAACCGCATAAACCATTGGCCAAGCTGCAAATAATGCACCGCCTGCGGTAATAAACCAAACTTGGTTGCCATCCCAGTGTGGTGCAATCGTATTGATTGCAGCACGACGTTCATTATCGGTTTTACCTACGAAAGGCATGATTGCCATGGAACCCATGTCAAAGCCATCGGTTAGAGCAAAGCCAATTAATAAGACACCGACAAGAACCCACCAAATGATTTTGAGTAATTCATATTCAATCATGATTGAGCCTCCCCAACAGCAGATTGGTGATGTGTGTCTGATTTTTCAAAATGATATTTGCCTGTATGCAATGAGCTTGGGCCAAGGCGAGCAAATTTGATCATCAAGTACATTTCGATAATGAGCAGGACAGTGTAGAAGGCAACGAGTGCAAAAATAGAGCCTGCAAGATCACCTGTACTTAAGCTAGATGCTGAAAGGTGAGTTGGTAATACTTCACCGATAGTCCAAGGCTGACGACCACCTTCGGCCACATACCAACCAGTTTGTGTTGCAATCCAAGGTAATGGTAAGGCATAGAGTGCAAATTTAAGTAACCATGGTTTTTGTTCAAAATTGCGGCGTGCAACAGACCATGCAGCAAGAAGGAACAACAACAGCATGAGTACGCCAGAAGCCACCATCGCACGGAAAGTGAAGAACAATGCTTTTACGTTAGGAATACTGTCTTTAGCCGCAGACTTGATTTGTTCATCAGTTGCATCAGTGACATTTGGGGTATATTTTTTAAGAAGTAAGCCATAGCCTAAGTCTTTTTGAGTTGCTTTAAATGCTGTGAGCAATTCAGGAGTGCGGTTGCCTTCACGAAGTTGCTCGAGTTGACCATAAGCCACCATACCATTACGGATACGATTTTCATGTTCAGTCATTAAGTCTTGAATACCAGTCACTTGACCTGTAGTAGAACGTGTTGCAATCAAGCCCAAGACATATGGAATTTTAATGGCATAGTCGGTACGCATTTCTTGTTGGTTTGGAATACCAAACAAAGTAAAACTTGCAGGGGCAGGTTCAGTGTGCCATTCCGCTTCAATTGCAGCCAGTTTGGTTTTTTGAACATCACCAATTTCATAACCTGATTCATCACCGAGTAAGATCACGCAGAATGTTGAAGCAAGTCCAAAAATGGCAGCGATTGCAAACGAGCGACGTGCAAAAGCCAAGTCGCGTTTTTTAAGCAGGTAATAGCTTGAAATTGCGAGAACAAAAATAGAACCAGTCACATAACCAGAAGAAACGGTATGAACAAATTTTACTTGGGCAACAGGGTTAAACAGCAATGCACCAAAATCGGTCAATTCCATACGCATCGTTTCAAAATTGAATGCTGCACCCACAGGGTTTTGCATCCAACCATTTGCGATCAAGATCCAAAGTGCTGATAAGTTAGAGCCTAGAGCAACCAACCAAGTGACGCCCAAATGTTGAACGCGAGAAAGACGTTCCCATCCAAAGAAGAATAAACCAATAAATGTAGATTCAAGGAAGAACGCCATTAAGCCTTCAATCGCTAAAGGTGCACCAAAAATATCACCCACATAGTGTGAGTAATATGCCCAGTTTGTACCAAACTGGAACTCCATAGTTAAGCCTGTGGTCACACCTAATGCAAAGTTAATACCGAAAAGCTTGCCCCAAAATTTGGTCATGTCTTTATAAATTTCTTTGCCAGAAACAACATAGGTTGTTTCCATGATGGCAAGCAGAAATGACATACCTAGAGTCAATGGAACAAATAAAAAGTGATATAACGCGGTCATTGCAAACTGCAACCGCGAAAGATCGACCACGCTTTCAGAAATCATCAACGTGTCTCCTTAATTTGGGATGAACTGCCAGCGATACGCTCGGCAACTTGATTGTCAAAGTTTTTGGGAATGGTTGGGGAATCAAACCAAATATTTTTGATTAACATGAGAAGAGTGATTTTAATTACCAAAATGATGATAATTTCCTTCACTAATCTTTTATCGAATTTGTTCGTCTCTAAGCTCATATTAATAAGCCTATCGCAATATCTATGAATGGTATTATTAAATAAAAAAAATAAAAAATAAACAATAAAAAACAAATATTCGTTTGTTTTTAATTTTGCTATTAAAATCATAGTATTAAATGTAATTTTAAGTTTAAATTGTTGATTTTTTAAACTAAAAAATCCGACTATTTTAGTTATATTTCATGAATTTAAATATAACTAAAATAGTCGGAAATATGCCAAATAATCTGATTAATTTAATCGGAATTAATATTTTTATAATCTAAATAATATGTTTTATAATGCATAAAACTTGCCAATTTTATTGTATTAATCAAGTAATATATTAATATGGCTTAATAATAATCTTGGTAATAATTAAACTTGAAGAAAATAGCCTACGACAATGTCGTGGTGACTTTTAAGTTTTAGTGAAATAAGTGTTTTATTGAGCTTTGATTGAAAGAAAATCTAAATATCATCATGAAAGGGCTTTCGCTGTGGTCTACACTTTTTTATTTTTTGATTGGTAGAAATAAAAAAACAGGTCAAGCGCGGCTTTGACCTGTTTGGGGTAGTGAGTCTTTATTGCATTGGACGGGGTGGTGTAAATGCAAGAGCACATTTTCCTTTCATTTCATGACCATTAATTGTTGCCATTTTACGATGTGGATCTTGCTGACAGGTGTCAAATAATTCATTTTCATTGCCCTGAATCATGTTGCTATGCATCGGAATGAATTGCATTTCACATGTTCCATTCCAAATAATCCCTCGTGCGGCAAATGAAGCTGTATCACCTGTATGTTTTCCTTTACATGCTTGTTGAATCATTTTGCTGTTATAAATTTTTTCGACTTTGTCATTGGCTTGAGCAAGAGAAATGCAGCCGAGTGACAATCCTAAACAAAGTGCTGCTGAAAAGATGGTTTTGTTCATATGCAATAATCCTCAGATTCATCGGTATTGTTTTAAAGCACCTTAAAGAGTATAAAAAATAATCAAAATTCGTCTTTGTCTGTTTAGTAACAATACGCATAAGTTTGTGAATTTTTTTGATTTGTCTGCAAGTAGTAGATGGGTTTTGTATGGTGGTGTTATCGAACCAGCAGCTTTGAGTGATAAAGCATAAGTTTTTGGTATCTTTACGGCTTTCTTTGCTATAATGTTCTGTCTTTTTTTTTAGTTTTGACACAAAGATTATGCATTATCCTAAAGTTTACGATGTCATCGTTATTGGTGGTGGTCATGCTGGCACAGAGGCTGCGCTTGCGGCTGCACGTATGGGCCGACAGACATTACTATTAACTCATAATATTGAGACTTTAGGGCAGATGAGCTGTAATCCTGCGATTGGTGGGATCGGTAAGTCGCATTTGGTGCGCGAAATTGATGCACTCGGTGGTGCAATGGCGCTTGCTGCGGATAAAGGTGGGATTCAGTTTCGTATCTTGAATTCACGCAAAGGTGCAGCAGTTCGTGCGACACGTGCGCAGGCTGACCGTGTTCGCTATAAAGCAGCGATTCGTGAAACCTTGGAAAATCAAGCCAATTTGGACATTTTTCAGCAAGCTGCGGATGACTTGATTGTTGATGGTGATACCGTTAAAGGTGTTGTGACCCAAATGGGTATCCGTTTTGATGCAAAGACGGTTGTACTCACCACAGGAACATTCTTAGGTGGTGTGATTCACGTTGGCTTAGAAAAATCGAGCGGTGGTCGTGCAGGTGATCCGCCATCAATTGCTTTAGCGCACCGTTTACGCGAACTTAAATTGCCAGTGGGTCGTTTAAAAACAGGGACACCACCACGTATTGATGCACGTTCTGTTGATTTTTCGGTAATGACACCACAACCAGGTGATTTCCCATCACCAGTAATGTCATTTATGGGTGATGTGTCGATGCACCCAGAACAAGTCAATTGCTATATTACGCATACCAATGAAAAAACCCACGACATTATTCGTGGCGGTTTAGATCGTTCGCCAATGTATACAGGTGTGATTGAAGGGGTAGGCCCGCGTTACTGCCCATCGATTGAAGACAAGATTCATCGTTTTGCCGATAAAGACTCACATCAGGTGTTCTTGGAGCCTGAAGGCTTAGATACACATGAGCTTTATCCAAATGGTATTTCAACGTCTTTACCATTTGATGTGCAATTTGAGTTGGTTCGTTCAATCCGTGGTATGGAAAATGCGCACATTTTACGTCCTGGTTATGCGATTGAATATGATTACTTCAACCCGCAAGGTCTGAAATTTACCCTTGAAACCAAAGCGATTAATGGTTTGTATTTTGCAGGTCAAATCAACGGTACGACAGGCTATGAAGAAGCAGGCGCACAAGGTTTACTTGCAGGTCTAAACGCTGCACGTCGTGCGTGGGAACAAGAAGAATGGACACCAAAACGTGATCAAGCTTACATGGGCGTATTGGTTGACGATTTAATTACGTTAGGAACTAAAGAACCGTACCGTATGTTTACGTCACGTGCCGAATATCGCTTAATGCTTCGTGAAGACAATGCAGATCAACGTTTAACGACTATTGGTCGTGAGCTTGGTTTGGTGGATGATACCCGTTGGGCGGCTTACTGTGAAAAAATGGAAGCCGTTGAGCAAGAAACCTCACGTTTACAACATTTATGGGCTGCACCAAATAACCCGATGGGTAAAAAATTCGTTGAAATGACAGGTGCAGATCTCAGCAAAGAATGTAGTGCGATTGATCTGTTGAAACGCCCGAATATTAGCTTTGAGCAAATTGCAGAATTAACAGGTTCTGGAGTATCGCAACAAGTCGGTGAGCAAATCGAAATTGCGGTGAAATATGAAGGTTATATCAACCGTCAGCATGAAGATGTCGCACAGTTAAAACGTCTTGAAGAAACCAAAATTCCAGCAGATTTTGACTATGATGTGGTTTCAGGGTTATCTCGTGAAATTACCCAAAAATTGAAAACCGTTCTGCCTGAAACATTGGCGCAAGCAACGCGTATTCCAGGTGTGACACCTGCGGCAGTTCAGTTGATCATGATTACAATTCGTAAAAATAATGCGATGCGTAAATCAGCTTAATCCAAGTTTAGAAATGAAAAGCCCGATCATTGTATCGGGCTTTTTTATGTTGCTTCAAAAGCTTAGTAGAAAATAAATTAAGCATTTTTACTTAAAAGCTCATGCAATCTATTTATTTCTCAGACAGTGAAAATCTTCATATAGTGAATACATCACATCAACAATGAGAAAAAGCCATGACCTTCAAGCATATTCGATATAACCGTGGTGAATTGGCATGCTTAAGCTGATCAGATGCGTGTTGTTCTTCCTAAATAAAAATAACAGATCATAATAAAAATAGCGTTCAGATCAGACTAGCCTATTCTCAGCGATGAATAATAGGCTTATTTTTTATTCGCCCTATCTAAAAACATAAATCCCTTTATACTGTATGTTTTACACATGAACTGGAGTCAAAATGATCGTAAGAACATGGCATGGATGTGTACCACGACAGCATGCAGATGGATTTTCCGAGCATTTACAACAAACAGGTGTGTTGCATTCAGAAAGCATTAAAGGGAATTTAGGCGCATTTGTTCGCCGTGAAACTCAAGGGGATTGGGAGCATTTTTTCTTAGCAACCTACTGGAAAGATTTATCTTCGATCAAAGCATTTGCAGGTGAGAACTATCATATCGCTGTTACTTATCCAGATGATGAAAAATTTCAATTATTATCAGATCCTTATGTTTTTCAACATATTGTTGCAGTCATTAGTCCACTTTAATCGCGTAGAATAAACTGCTGAAATTTTTAAAATCAAAGGTGTTATCACGATGAATATTGCGGGCTGTATTGTAAAAAAAGTGATTACAACATCACAAGATTTAGAAGCCTTGTTTGGGACAAGGCTTCAATATTTGGGCGAGGTCGATTTTGATCAGGCAGCTGATTTAGAGCGTGATGAAGACACAATTGATGTTTATACCAATTCGGCAGGTTGCCTGATTGTCTATCATGTAGGTCAATCTTTTGATATTTCTGAAGTTGATGAAGAAATTGTTCAATTTGTATTGTTTGATTTAGCCAATAGCTATTTCTTTGAACATTATCAGCAAGGAACATTGCAGTGTCGCTATATGACAACGGACGATGAAGTGCTTGAAGATGAAGGCAATGACATGTTGCAAGAAGGAGATGAGATCGAAGAAGTGGTTGGGCAGGTATTAGATGAATTTTTACAAGCGCCGATCGCTGCTCAATGGACTGAGCTAACTTTCAAGCGCTATGCATTTATTGATGAGGCTGAACAAGAAAAGCCTAGATTGCCTCATTAACATAAGCTGCAACTTGGGCAGGTTCAATATGGCGAATTTTCTGCCCAAAGCTGCGTAACCACCAAACCAATTGTGAGGTCAGTGGAACAGTCGCTTGAACAAGAACCAATTGTTCGCCTATGTCTTGAATGCTTTGGTCTTTACTCAGTTGTGATTCATAAAAGGTTTTAGCATCTGATTCGTGCATGGTGAGTTGTAGTTGCACCAATTCAGTAGGTTTATGCAGATCAATACGGAAACCTAAAGCACCTGACTCAATATACTGGTCAATATTGAAGTTGGCTGGAGATATTGCACGATGGCTTGATAAATTGGCTGATTTAAAACGGTGCAATGCGAAGGTCTGTATTTCTTGACGATCATGTCGGGTGCAAATTAAATAGATAATTGCACCTTTTTGTACCAAGCCCAATGGATTCAGCAGGTAACTTTTTTCTTCGCGTTCACGCCCCTGATAAATGCATTCGATTTGCTTATCTTGTAATAGACCTTCATAAATCACTTGCTGCGCTTGCTGATCAATGGTTGGCGGAATCAGTGGCTGGCTAGCAGGAACAATTCGTACACGATTGACCCATTGGCGAACATTATTTTGCTCCGATAAACTACGTCGAGCAAGGTCAAACCACGGCATCATTTCATTGATTAAGCTAGGTGGCAATAAATGTTTTAAATGCTCCTCAACCATCATAAAAGTCACCGCTTGCGAGCTAGTCATATGTGGTAAGCTTTGAATTGGTGCATCGGAGCGCCAACGCCAGCCTTGAGGAACTTCTTTATTACTTTCAATGGGAAAGCGTTGAGCAATTTGATTTAGATCACGCTGAATTGTTCGTAAACTAATATCAATTCCTTCACGTTGTAGTGTTTCCTGCAACTGGCGAGTGCCTGTCCATTTCCCTGTTGTCAGGCGCGATAAGATTTGCCACTGCCGATGCAGGCTGTTCGAGGTTTCTTTTTCTTGTACAGACATGAGTAACTTTGGAAATAGATAGGCTAATAGAGAACAAAGTTATTTTAAAAATAACTCGAAACGAAAAAGATGACTATACACTAGTCTTTTACAAAATAGATATCAATAATAAATCTTAAACGATACAAAAAATTGAAGTAAAAATCCGTTATTGTGGTATGGCACTGATTTTGCAAGTCAAAAAATAAGCCTTATAAAGATGAGAGGTTGATATGCTAAAAGATAATAAAGAACCTTTAAATATGATGGAAAGTGTTGTTACAGGAGCAGGTTATAGCCCACGAGACCCACAGCATGTCGAACCCAAAAGCCCGCAGGGTGTGAACTTTCAACAACTTCGTTCCAAATTTTTTAATGAAATGTTGGATGATCGACATATGTCGGCAGAAGCCAGTCAAAATATTGAAAAATGGCTATTTGAACGGAGTCTTGCTGAGTTAAAAGTCTTAAATCAAGAAGCGAAAGAATTCTTTTTATATCATGGTATTACTTTTACAGTGTATGGTGATGCTGAAGGTACAGAACGAACCATTCCTTATGATCTGATTCCACGCGTGATTGCCAAAAAACAGTGGGATAAAATCGCAGCTGGTTGTGCACAGCGTGTACATGCGCTCAATTATTTTCTTGATGATATTTATAACCGTCAGGAAATTTTAAAAAGTGGCATTGTGCCTGAAGTCCAGGTATTAAGTCATGAAGCTTTTCAGCCACAAATGCTGAATTTTAAATTGAAAGGCAATATTTATTCGCAAATTAGCGGAATTGATATTATTCGGGATCGTTCTGGGGAATTTTTTGTTTTAGAAGATAATTTACGTACACCTTCGGGGGTGTCGTACATGTTGGAAAGCCGAAAAATCAGTAAAAAACTGATGCCTGATTTGTGCCAAAAAAGTAAACTCTATGAAGTAGAACAATATCCGCAATTATTGCGCGCTATTTTAGAAGAAAATGCACTTGTGGATCGACCCACTGTAGTTGTGTTGAGTCCTGGTCGTTTCAATAGTGCTTATTATGAACATGCCTTTTTAGCTCGTGAAATGGATGTTGCTTTGGTCACGGGACAAGACCTATTTGTTGAAAATGATATGGTTTATGCTAAAACCATTCGAGGTAAACAACGTGTTGATGTTATTTATCGCCGTTTAGATGATGCATTCCTAGACCCTCTAAGTTTCCGTCCTGACAGTTGTCTTGGCGTTGCAGGGTTGATGTCGGCATATCTCAAACAGAATGTGATTATTGCCAATGCGCCAGGAACAGGGGTTGCTGATGATAAATCAATTTATCCGTATGTTGATAAAATGATTGAATATTATTTAAATGAGCAGCCAATTTTAAAAAATGTTCCAACTTATCAATGCCGAAATCGTTATGATTTAGACTATGTTGTTGAAAATATGCATAATCTTGTTGTGAAGGAAGCACAGGGTTCGGGTGGCTATGGCATGTTGATTGGTCCTCAAGCAACAGAAAAACAAATTGCTGAATTCAAACAAAAAGTAATTGCTCATCCGCATTTATATATTGCCCAACCAACGCTTGATTTGTCTGTTGCACCAACGTTGACCGATAAAGGTGTAGCAGAGCGCCATATTGATTTGCGACCATTTGTTTTAAGCTCTCCGCATCGAACAGAAATCGTACCCGGTGGCTTAACTCGTGTGGCAATGAAAGAAGGCTCACTGGTCGTTAATTCCTCACAAGGTGGTGGAATTAAAGATACATGGGTTATTGAAACATTGCATGCATAAGGAGAACACTATGCTATTGTTGACTTCAAATGCATATAATATTTTTTGGTTAGGGCGTTATTTGGCACGGATTCATTTTTTGTGTCAGTACTTACCTTTAAAAGATGATCAACATGCTCAGCAACTGATTTCGGCGCTGTATTTGCCTGCTTATGATGCCGCTTCATTAACCGCATTATTATTAGACCCCGAACAACCAGCATCTTTTAATCAGCAATTTCAAATGGCATATGACAATGTACAAGCACTTCGAGGTGTACTCTCTGCGCAGAGTTATGCCGAATTGAATGCAATGTTTAAATATGCCAAAGGCAGTGCAAGCTCGATTTGCCAAGTCATTAGTGATGTTGAAGCTGTACTAGAAAGTGAATCCCATGATGTGTTTTTATTTTTTAGTTTAGGCAAATACATTGAGGATTTAGATCAGGCATTGAGAATGCAGCAAGATCCAACTGATGTAATTAATCAATTGGAGATTATTGCTAAAGCATTACAGAGTTATGCCTGCACATCTTTTCTAGAAGCATGGCAAGCATTCAAACAGCAGCCTGAACTCAGTACTTTTCATGGATTAAATACCCAGTTACAACAGAGTTTAGGAGTTGCTGTATGAAATTGATGGTCAATCATCAGACCCATTACCAATATTCAGAAACTGCCAGTAATAGCATTCAGTATATAAAAATGATGCCACAAACCGATGGGCATCAGCGCGTACATTCATGGGATTTCAGTATTCCTGGACAATACACCACACAAAAAGATGCTTTTGATAACTTTTGGGTGACCAGTACTCAGCGCTATCCTTACCAGCAGTTAACGATTATGGTGCAAGGGATTGTTGAGATTGACCCTCATTGTGAAGTTGCGATGCAAAAAAGTGCACTTCATCCCAGTATCTTTTTACAACCAACCGCAATGACAATATGTAATCGGGAAATGTTGGCATTTGCACATGACTATGTTAAACACATGACTCGTGCTGAATTTCAAAATTTGGCAGCAGCAGTTTTGAATTATATTCCTTATCAGCCTCAGGTAACGGAAGTACATACCGCAGCGATTGATGTATTTAAGGTACATCAGGCAGGTGGTGTATGCCAAGATCATAGTCATGTTTTTATTACAATGTGTCGTGGTTTAGGTGTGCCTGCACGTTATGTTTCTGGTTATTTGTATGTGCCAGATCTGTTGCATTTAGCAAGTCATGCTTGGGTTGAAGTGTATTTAGAGAAAATGTGGTATTGTTTTGATATTAGTAATCAGATATTTACACCACATTCACATATTTATGTTGCAATTGGTCGAGATTATTATGATGTTGCTCCTGTACGTGGAATACGGGAGCGTGGCGGTGTTGAAACCATGCATTCAGTCGTGCAGGTTTTACCATGCTAGTTGAACGAAGGAAGTTTGAATGACCTATTGTTGTGCTTTACGTTTAAAAGATGGATTGGTTTTTATTAGTGATACCCGTACCAATGCGGGTGTAGATCAGATTTCAGTATTTCGTAAACTTTATACCTTTGGTGTACATCAAGAGCGTTTTATCGCAATTCAAACAGCAGGAAATCTGGCAACAACGCAGGCAGTCATTGGGCATTTGCGTAATCAGATTGCCTTAAAACAAGAGCCTAATTTGTACACAGTCAATACCATGTTTGAAGTTGCACAATTGGTTGGACGAACTTTGCGAAAAGTGATTCAGGATGTCACAGAAGATACACTTGAGCAGAGTAATTATTATTGTAGCCTGTTGGTTGGCGGGCAAATTGGCGATGCTGAATTACAGCTCTATAATATTTATCCGCAAGGCAATTTTATTTGCGCGACTAAAGACACGCCATTTTTCCAAATTGGTGAAAGTAAATATGGGAAACCTATTTTAGATCGTGCATTGACCTATGATATGCCGCTTGATGAAGCGGTTCGTTGTAGTTTGATCTCCTTTGATTCGACCTTGCGCTCTAATGTTTCAGTGGGTATGCCACTGGATGTTTTGGTTTATCGTGTTAATAGTTTGAAAATTCCACAGGGTAAACGTATTACTCAAGATGATCCCTATTATCAAAAGATTAGCAAGCAATGGTCTGAAACATTACGTCGAGGATTGCATGAAATTCCTAAACCAAGTGAAGACTATTTGCTATAGTATTGTTAATTCATATATTCATAAGATAGAAGATGATATTTCAGTTATGTTATACCAGTAAAGCGACCACAAGCGCTGAACAACTGATGTTTGACCTGCGGGAGATCTTATCGGAAGCCTTGTATTTTAATCGTGTGAATCAGATTCGAGGCGCTTTATTTTTTGCCAATGGCTGTTTCTTTCAATGTTTGGAAGGGGATAAACAGGCAGTATTAGATCTGTTTGAGCGTATTCAGCGGGATGTTCGACATGATGATATTATAAATTTTCCTTCGCGTTGGGTAGAGGATGGTTTCTTTAATGCATGGTCAATGAAATTGGTACGGAAAAGAAGTGATATTCATGACTTTTTTATGCTCAAAGGGTTAGAGCAATTTGAACCATGCAAACTTTCTGAAATAGAACTTGCTGAGTTTTTAAGTTTACTTCGTGATGCTGAAGCTGAAGAAGTCGAAAGCCAAGTTGAATAACTTGGCTTTTTTCTGATGCAATAAAGTATTAAGTCACTTTACGGGCAGGTCGTTTAGTTAAACGACATAATAATTCATAACCAATCGTACCGCTAGCTTTGGCAACATCATCTACGAGGCGCTGTGTACCCCATAATTCGACAGGCGTATCAACACAAGCATTTAAACCTGTAACATCAATCGCCATCATATCCATGCTGACACGTCCAACCAGTGGAGTCGTATGACCATTGACTACAACATAGTTTTGTTGAATGTAGGCGCGAGGGTATCCATCTCCATAGCCAATTGAAACAATAGCAATTTCCATATCTTTTTGTGCAATAAAACTAGAGCCATAGCCCACTTTTTCACCTGCACTGATTTTATTGAGTGCCATGATACCTGCACTAAATGTCATTACAGGTTTTAACCCAAGTTCAGCAACAGGACGATGATCAAAGGGGGTTGCACCATATAGCATAATGCCTGGGCGAACATAATCAAAATGAAGTTCAGGCCATTTCATGATGGCAGCTGAGTTACAACAAGAAGCAAGCACAGGTGAACAAGCTTCACGTACTTCTAAGAATTGCTGTTTTTGCTGTTCATTCATTGGGTGGTCGTCAGCATCTGCATTGGCAAAGTGCATCGCTAAGACACATTCAAAACCTTCGGCTTTTAGTGTGTTGAT
Source organism: Acinetobacter sp. ME22 (assembly GCF_022012315.1). Lineage (NCBI taxonomy): Bacteria > Pseudomonadati > Pseudomonadota > Gammaproteobacteria > Moraxellales > Moraxellaceae > Acinetobacter > Acinetobacter sp. ME22. The sequence continues at coordinate 65,437 of NZ_JAKLTL010000010.1, read as the reverse complement.
AATCTCAATGATCTCAGGAACTTTGAAACCTAAACGGTTCATGCCACTGTTAAGCTTGACCCAAACTTTTAGGCCTTTCGCTTGATATTCTGTTTTGTACTGACGAACCCAGTCGAGTTGCTGTTGATGGTGCAGCATGCATTCAAATTTGTTGTCGATTGCAATCTGCATTTCATCTTCACTAAAAACCCCTTCGATGAGTGTCACCAATTGATTAAAGCCCAATTGGCGAATTTCAATGGCTTCATCTAAGCAGGCGACGCCAAAGGCATCCGATTGCGTGAGTGCAGATAAGCAGTTTTCTAATCCGTGACCATAGGCATTTGCCTTTACCATGCTGACAATTTTTGAATCTGGCGCGAGTTGTTTGACCCGATTCAAGTTATGTTGTAGAGCTTCGCGACTGATGGTAACGGTAGCTTGACGCACTTTGGACTCCTTAAGACGTTATTCGTCGTCATCAAATTGGTTGTAGTACTCAGGAGAGAGATTACTAAAACGCGTGTATTGTCCTTCAAAAGCCAGTCGCACGGTTCCGATCGGGCCGTTACGTTGTTTACCGATAATAATTTCGGCAGTACCAGCTTCTTTGGATTCTTTGTTATAGACTTCATCACGGTAAATAAACATGATTAAGTCGGCATCTTGCTCAATTGCACCAGATTCACGCAAATCAGACATTACAGGGCGTTTGTTTGGTCGGTTTTCCAAACTTCGGTTCAACTGAGACAGTGCAATGACAGGGCAGTCCATTTCTTTGGCCAATGCTTTTAGGCTTCGAGAAATTTCACCAATTTCACCGACACGGTTGTCTCCCATGCCCGGTACTTTCATGAGCTGTAAATAGTCGACCATGATGCAGCCAAGTTTTCCGCCATGTTGTTTGGCAACACGACGCGCACGCGCACGTAATTCTGTGGGTGGAAGTGCTGAGGAGTCATCAATATAAAGATGCTTTTCTTGAAGCTGTAAAATCGTACCTGTCACTTTAGACCATTCATCACTGTCTAATTTACCTGAACGTAAATGACCTTGATGGACTTTTCCGTAAGATGAAATTAAACGCATGGCAATCGAGTCAGCAGGCATCTCCATAGAAAATACTAAAGCTGGCAAATCGCAGTTGAATAAAACACTTTCAACCAGATTCATGGCAAAAGTGGTTTTACCCATCGATGGACGTGCCGCGACAATAATCATGTCGCCACCTTGCATACCCGAGGTTTTGTTGTCGAGTTCTACAAATCCAGTGGTTAAACCTGTGATGTTGCCTTCAAGTTGTGATAATTCACTGAGTTTATTGAATACGTCTGAAACCACAGAGGTAATCGGTTGAGGGCCTGCATTTTTCTTGTTGTTATTGTGCTGTTCTGCAATCGAGAAAATATTGGTTTCGGCTAAGTCTAAAATTTCAGAAACGCTACGACCATTGGTATTGTAGGCATTGAGCAAAATTTCATTGCTTGCCTTGATCATGCTGCGTAGTGTTGCAAACTCTCGAATTTTAACGGCATAGGTTTCTAGATTGTAGAAACTTGCAGGGGAGTCTGACATAAGTTGCATGAGGTAATCTTCACCACCAACAGCATCAATCAGATTTTGTTTAAGTAACCAGTCATTAACGAGAACTGCATCATAAGGAGAGTTCTCTTGAGCCAGTTTTTCAATGGCACGAAAAATATATTTATGACGTGTCGCATAAAAGTCATTTTCGTTTAAAACATCACTGACTTGTTCGAAAGACTCAGCAACAGTCATGAGTGCAGCTAAAACGGCTTGTTCAATCGCCAAGTTATGTGGAGGTGTACGAAATTCTTTGAGCTGACCTGACGACTCCGTATTTTTATTTTCAGAAGAAACAGAGTGTTGCGCAACTGTGGCATTCGCCTGAGACATAAATAACCTTAAATTGAGTAAAGCATAAAAAACACAAAGATTTGCGCGTCTATCTTAAAGCAAAAGTAGAAAACTACATAATCTTAAAAACAATATAAATGAACAGTTGAATCAGAAAAAACTATAGCGAAAAAAAAGAGCATGCAGAAGCATGCTCTTTTTGGGAATGACTGAAATTACTCAGAAACGATAGTAACAAGTACTTCAGCAGCAACATCATGATGCAATTGGATTGCGATGTTGAATTCACCAGTGTGACGAAGCGCACCGTTAGGTAAACGAACTTCTGCACGGTCTACAGCAAGACCAGCATTCGTTAAAGCGTCAGCGATGTCACGAGTACCGATAGAACCGAACAATTTGCCTTCGTCACCAGCTTTAGCAGTGATAACGATGTTCACTTCGTTCAATTGATCAGCACGTGCAGTAGCAGCAGCTAATACTTCAGCTTCTTGTTTTTCAAGTTCAGCACGACGAGCTTCAAAAGCAGTTGTGTTTGCTTCAGTAGCAGCAACAGCTTTACCTTGAGGGATCAAGAAGTTACGACCGTAACCAGCTTTAACTGATACTTTGTCGCCTAATTTACCAAGGTTTTTAATGCGTTGTAATAAGATAACGTCCACAGATCACCTCACTTATGGTTGTCAGTGTACGGAATCAAAGACAAGTAGCGAGCTTGTTTGATCGCAAGCGCTAATTGACGTTGATAACGAGCTTTAGTACCAGTGATACGGCTAGGAACAATCTTGCCGTTTTCAGTGATGTACTGTTTTAAAGTGTCGATATCTTTGTAATCGATGTACGCAACATTCTCAGCTGTAAAGCGGCAGAACTTGCGACGACGGTAAAAACGTGCCATTGATGTTCTCCTTATTCAGCAGCTTCTTGAGATACTTGCTGTGCTTCTTCACGTTGAGCTTTACGCGCACGTTTTTCTTCAGCACTTTTAGCAAGCAAAGACTCTTCAGTAATTGCGTGTTCACGACGGATGATCAAGTTACGAATGATTGCATCGTTATAACGGAACAATTCTTCTAACTCATCAAGAGTCGTTTGACCACATTCAACATTCATCAAAATGTAGTGTGCTTTGTGAATCTTGTTAATTGGGTAAGCCAATTGACGACGGCCCCAATCTTCTAAGCGGTGAATTTGACCTTCAGCATCTTTGATGTGAGAGATATAGCGTTCTACCATACCAACCACTTGATCGCTTTGATCAGGGTGTACTAAAAGTACGATTTCGTAATGACGCATTGTCAGCTCCTTACGGTTTAGACAGCCCCTAAATGAATTTTTAGAAGCAAGGAGTCTCAACTAAAATGTTGAGTCGCAAATTGCGAAGGCTGAATTTTATAAGATCAGCTCTATGAACTCAAGGAAAAACGTCATTATTTATCAAACTTTTTCGGTAATAGAAAAATGACATAGCCCTTAAAATTGGGGTTTGCTGCTAAATCGGTAGGTGATTGCCATGCACCATGTTCAACCAGCCCCAATTTAAATGGAATAGGCAGTGTGCTTAAGCGTTGTATATATTCGGCATAATTTTTAATGGTATGCCGTCCCTGATAACTTTGTAGCACAATTTCATCAACATTCTGCTGAAGTTTGTTTAAGGTGAGTGAATCTTGATGGTTAGTCCAGTCCAGTAAACCTGTAATACTTAATCGATAGGATTTGGGGAGTTCTTGACGAAGCTTGACCAGAAAATCCGCATATTGTCCAAGATTTCGTGTTCCGCTATCAAAATCAATTTGTAATCCAAGGATTTGATTCCCTGAATTTTTCCATTGCTCTAGGCGCTGAATAACCTGTTGAGTGGTATCGGATTGCCAATTTAAGCTGGTTGTACGAAATACCAACCAGACTTTTTGCTGCTGAGGAAAGATGCGTAAGCCTATACCTTGAGGAATCAACAAGCTGTGTTGTTCAGATTTAGAGAATCGAACTTCGCCCTGTAAAATATATAGCTCATTTGCTTGGGCTAAATAAGGGCGACTTTGAATATTGCCCCATAACCAAAATTGTTGATAATGCTGAGCTTCAACCTGACTATGTGCCACTGAGCAACTTGCGAGAGTTAACAGCATTAGCCATACAGTTTTCAAGATACCTTGCACAACATCACCAATAATATTTCAAAGATTTTGCCCAAGTTGTATTTGGATATTGAGTTTTGAGCTTTTGAAACCACTGTTTGCGGATTGCTTTTGAAACTGCTTCGTCACCACACTCATTGGTGCCAGTTGGTGCATAACATTGAATGGCACGATACAGTGCGTAGGCTTGTAGTTCGCTCGGTTGTGATTCTTTGATGATGTTTTGGTACACTGTGCCACGGTAAAAAATCTGACCTTTCGATGATTTTTTAACTTCACCTAAAATATCAGGTTGATTTTCAGTGGTGAATATATCTAAAAAATGACCTGTTTCACGAATTGCTTCACCCAAACAGATATTGGCTAGGCGATCATTAGAATTTTTAGATAACTGGGTCACTGTACTGAGTAAAGAATGACATTGGATTTCAGGGCTAATTTTTTTGCCTTGCCAGACAAAAATCGAAAGTGGGGGCTGATCTTGATATGCTTTGTTTTTGCTGGAGTATCCTTGATATTCAGCAGCATTTTGAGGGACATATTTGAAATTTTGAATAAATGTCTTGTAGTCTTGCTGCACAATTGCATCTTCAAGCAGGGTGTTCAGTGCAATATTACGCTCGTCAGGGTTGCTCTCTTTTGATGCAAGCATTTGCTCTAAACTGGCTTGATCCGCAATTTTCTCAATAAAAATTTTACGCAAATTACGCTGTTTAATTTTACTATCTTTTGCTAAAAATCCTGCGTAGTTTTTATTCTTCTGCATATTGATGGCAAGAGCCATTTCAAGCATTGCATATTGGTTACTATTACTTGTGCGTTCTAACATGCTATTCCAATATGAATAAGCCATTTTAGAATTTTGTGTTTCTAAAATACGCCCTTTGAGTACCACTTGACTGAGCTGGACGTAATTATTGATCTTACTTGGATTATTGTTAGGTAAATAGTTGAGTGCCTGAGCAGGTTGTTTCTGGATAAAAAATAAATGCAGTGCCTCTAAATATTCAAATAGTTCAGATTGTTGTTTAAAATAGACTTTTTGCTGTTGTAATTGTGCCCATGAAATGGGTTGCTGATCTTCTCCAGTCGGTTTACGCATTTGCATAAGATCATAAATTGTGAGAAAAAAAGGGTCTTTTAAATTGTTTGGATCAAGCTTTTCATTTGAAAAAACTTGATTGTCTAATTCATTGGGTAAAAGCAAAATATCCAGATTGTAATTTGGATCTTTAGGGTGATGTAGCTGCCATGCCAGTTCTTGTATGAGCTTGTCATTTTGTCCTGAGAACCAATAGCCTCGACGTAGTAAACCCTGAGCACTGGCACGATATAAGCCATGAGGATAAGTTTTTAAATAATCATTTACGCGTTGGGTAATCGCTTTACTCAATACAGGATTGACTTTGCTAATCTCGAAGTCACCATAAGTATCTGTTGCACTTTGATAAGCCTGATTAATCGCGACACGAATCAACATATATTGTGAAGTTTCTTTAATCCAAGGTTCATCAACATGACTAAGAACGGTGTAAATTTTCCCAGCAGTTTTATAGTCGCTATTGTAAAAGGCAATCGATGCATTAATGTAAGAGGCGAATTGTTGAGCAGGTTGAGACCATTGAGGTTCTATTGCGATAAAGGCAGAAGCTGTTTCTGAATTGACCTGAATGGTTTGTCTGGCTGCAATGAGTTGCTTTTTTTCAGGCGCTGAGAGTTGTTTAGATATTTGAATTTGTTGAATGAATTGTGTTTCACCTAAGCCGATTGAATTTTGTTTTTCATCATAGATGATTTCATTTTGCTTGGGAGTTACTTGTCTCTGGTTGGGGGTTGTGCTGCTGATTTGTCCTGTAAAGGTTGCAACATCAAATGGTACAGTGCCATATTCACTGACCCATATTTTTTCATTATTTATGATCGGTTTTACTTGTGCAAACCCCATATCAGCCAACATTAAATACATATTGGTTTTATTGTCGTTAGCAGGATCTAAAATAGGTAAGTTACGACATGCATCGTAAGAATTTGTATTGATTTGAATACTTGGGGAAAAACAGCCCTCATCGGAACTGGCGTGTGCTGCAATGCTTAAATTTACGGCTAGACTGAATAAGCTCAGTGGGAAAAAATGCTTAGACAAACCCATTTATATCATCCATATTTCGTTCATTATTAGAATGTTGGATATTGTATAAGAAACTTGAGAGAAGTTGATAAAAGATAGAGTGGAAAACCACTCTAACAGTTATCAAAATATTGGCAAATGTGGGGCAGGAGAGTGATAGCTAAAACTAAAGCTAATACTGAGCGCAGTGATTAAAATCACTGAATACAGGAAATAGCGTTTTGCCCAGACCTGATCATTTTCCGCTTTAAAACCAATAATCGACAAATATAACCAATAAGCGCATAGAGCATTAAAAGTTACTAAGAAAAATACATTGGTATAGCCAAAGCAATAAAGACCATTGAGCACCGCTGCAAATAAAACTACATAAATCAAAGATTCAATTTTAGTTCTAACAATTGAGCGTGCAACAGGCAAAATTGGAATTCCTGCGCGTTTATAGTCATCGAAGCGATAAATTGCAATTCCCCAAGAATGAGGCATTTGCCAAATTGCATATGCTAAGAAGACTAGTAAAGCAGCAACATCAAATTGGTGTGCAACAGCGGTATAGCCAATGACGGGTGGACAAGCACCTGAAATACTTCCAATCACTGTTTGGTGAATAGAGGTACGTTTTGACCATAAACTGTATAAGCAAACATAAACAATAAAGCCAAGAACTGCAAAACCAGTTGCATACGCATTCACAAAGAACCATAAAAGACTTAAACCAGCTAAACCTAAAATTGTTGCGAAAATTAGGGCTGCTTTAGGGTCAATGGTTTTTTTAACGAGAGCACGGTTTTGTGTGCGCTCCATTTTTGGATCGATGTCTTGGTCAATGAAGTTATTGACAACACAACCTGAGGCAACAACAAGGGTTGTACCTAAGAGTGTGAGGAGAAGTAATAGGATATCTACAGAGCCTTGGGCGGCTAAGAAGAAGCCGCCCAAGGTAGTAACGAAGTTACCGAAGAGTATCCCTGGCTTGGTCAGGAATATATATTTTTTCAGCATGACAACCAGTTTAGATCATCATGTTGAAATGTAGGTAGTTCATTACCCAAACAGAACCGATCAACAAGATTGCGATGGTTAAGATGGTGTAAATAAATGCAATCACGCTCCAGCGTTGTTCTTCAGAAGCATTCATGTGCAAGAAGAAGATCAACTGTACAAGAACCTGAACAATCGCTGTAATACCAACAACTGCAAGCAACAAACCAGGGGCAAAACCACCCGCCATCACCATCCCAAATGGGATGATGGTCAGCACGATAGATAGAATAAAGCCAATGGTATATTGCTTCATGTTGCCATGAGACGCATCGGATGAATGATGATCATGACTCATGAGATAACTCCCATCAAGTAAACAACACTAAATACACAGATCCAGACGATGTCTAGGAAGTGCCAGAACAAGCTTAAACAAGCTAGACGACGTGTATTTGGTAAAGTTAAACCATTCTTTTTGATTTGGAACATCAAAACGATCATCCAAACGAGACCAGAAGTCACGTGGATACCGTGTGTACCAACCAAAGTAAAGAATGCAGATAAGAATGCACTGTGGCTTGGGCCATGACCTTCAAGTACAAGATGATGGAACTCGTTAAGCTCCATACCGATGAAGGTCGCACCAAATAACCAAGTGACAATTAACCAAGTAATTACGCCATTCACGTTATTTTTATAACGTGCAAGAACAGCAAAACCAAAAGTTACTGAAGAAATCAAAAGCGCAAAGGTTTCAATTAAAACGTAACCTAAAGATTCGCTGAATAACTCTTTTGGACTAGGCGTGCCTGCAGGAATATGCGTATGCAAAACCACGTAAGCAATGAAGAGTGTCCCGAATAGAACCAAGTCACTCATCAAGTAAGTCCAGAAACCAAAGGTGGTCAGATCGGTATCATCGTGATGATGATGATCGTCATGCCCGTGGCTATCGTGATGAAGTACGTCAGCCATTGTCTTAGTCCTTCTTCAAGTGTTTTTCAAGAATCGCAAAGCGTTCGTTTTCAATACGTTCAACTTCAGCAGCAGGGACGTAATAATCAACAACTTTGGTATTCGAGCTTCTGATGAACGTGATGATTGTTGCAACAAAAGATGCAATGACCAACCACCAGATATGCCAGATCAACGCAAATGCCATGACAGTGATCAGGATTGCAAGAGCAAAACCAGCGACACGGTCTGTAGGCATATGAATATCTTCATATTTTGTTGGTTTAACGTATGCAACGCCATTTTCTTTGTCTAACCAGAAGCGATCGATATGTTCGCCATTTGGAATATAAGCAAAGTTATAAAATGGTGCTGGAGAAGATGTTGCCCATTCAAATGTACGGCCATCCCATGCATCGCCAGTATGATCAATGTGGTTGTTACGTTGTAAGAAACCAACAACAACTTGCATTACGAAGCAAAGAATACCGATTGCAACCAATACTGCACCAATCATTGCAACTGATAGGTAAGGTGTCCATTCAGGGTTATCATATGTATTCAAACGACGAGTCATACCCATGAAACCAAGGACATAAAGCGGCATGAATGCAAAATAGAAACCGATGAACCAGAACCAGAAAGATGCTTTACCCCATGCTTCATTTAACTTCCAACCAAACATTTTTGGCCACCAGAAAGTAATTGCAGCAAACATCGCAAATACAACACCACCGATAATAACGTTATGGAAGTGAGCGATGAGGAATAAAGAGTTGTGTACTAAGAAGTCCGCAGGTGGAACCGCCATAAGTACGCCAGTCAAACCACCAATACCAAAAGTCACAAGGAAGCCCAGTGTCCAAAGCATTGGAGATGTATAGGTAATACGACCTTTATACATGGTGAATAACCAAGAGAAGATTTTCACACCAGTTGGGATCGCAATAATCATGGTCATAATACCAAAGAACGCGTTAACGTTCGCTCCTGCACCCATGGTGAAGAAGTGGTGTAACCAAACGATAAGAGAAAGAACGGCAATTGCACCAGTTGCATATACCATTGTTTTATAACCAAACAATGCTTTGCGAGAGAATACAGGTACAACTTCTGAGTACACACCAAATGCAGGTAGTACCAAGATATATACTTCAGGGTGACCCCAAGTCCAGATCAAGTTCACATAAAGCATTGGGCTACCGCCAAGCTCATTGGTGAAGAAATGGAAATCGAAGTAACGGTCAAGCGTTAACATTGCAATTGTTGCAGTCAATACAGGGAAAGTCGCAACAATAAGAACGCAGGTAAATAATGCAGTCCAAGTGAAAATTGGCATGTCCATAAGTTTCATGCCAGGTGCACGCATTTTGATGATGGTAACAAAGAAGTTAACACCTGTTAAAAGCGTACCTAAACCAGAAACTTGAAGTGCCCAAATCCAGTAGTCCACACCTACACCAGGAGAATATTGAATACCTGAAAGAGGAGGGTATGCTAACCAACCTGTTGCAGCAAATTCGCCTAGAACAAGAGAAACCATGACTAGACCAGCAGCACCAGCAAATGCCCAGAAACTGAACTGGTTAAGTAAAGGGAATGCAACGTCACGTGCACCAATTTGTAAAGGTACAACGATATTGAATAAACCAACAACTAGACCCATCGCTACAAAGAAGATCATGATCACGCCGTGGGCAGTGAAGATCTGGTCATAATGGTCAGGATGTAAGTAACCTTCACCACCATTGCTTGCGAGGAATAGTTGAAGACGCATCATGAATGCATCTGCGAAACCACGTAATAACATGACCACAGATACCAAGATATACATGATACCGATTTTCTTATGGTCTACAGACATAGCCCATTCTTTCCAGAGGTAATTCCACTTTTTAAAGTAAGTAATACCTGCTAGAACAGCGATTGCGCCAAGAGCCATGATGATCGTAGTCACGATGACAATTGGTTCTTTCGGGATGGCACCCCATCCAAGTTTACCTAATAGCATATCCATGTTTATTCCCCTGCAGTAGCGTGAGCTTGTTCTGCACCATGGTAATTGCTCATATATTTCCCAATAACTTGTTTAAACAGTTGAGGTTCAACTGAAGAATAGTAAGTTACAGGATGAGGGTGGTGCGGATAAGTTCCTAGCTTTTCAAGTGCTTCAGCAGCAGCTTTTTCTTCAGGTGTTTTCGCATCTGCGATCATACCTTCGATTTGATGCTCAGAACGCTCACCATCACGTAGTGCTTGTAAACCTGCAAAGTCCAAATCTTGTTTTTGAACAGCAGAATAGCGACTACCATTACCAGCTTTTACATCAGCAACCCATTTGTCAAAGTCTGCTTGGCTTACGCTATGCGCTTTGAAACGCATTTGAGAGAAACCGTAACCGCTATAGTTTGACGAGAAACCGCGGAATACACCTGGCTCGTTCGCAAGAACGTGTAGGTGGGTTTGCATACCTGCCATTGCATAAATTTGACCAGCTAACGAAGGAATGAAGAATGAGTTCATTGTAAAGTCAGAGGTAATATGGAAATGTACCGGTGTTTGCTCTGGGAAACGCAATTCATTAACAGTTGCAATTTGTTGCTCTGGGTACACAAATACCCATTTATATGGCTCTGCAATAACTTGGATATCAACAGGTTTTTTAGTTGATTCTGCATCAAGCGGGCGATATGGATCGTATTGGTGAGAACCCCACCATGCGATATATGCTAAAATTGCAATAATAATGATAGGGATACCCCAAACTGCGATTTCAATTGCAGTTGAGTGTGCCCATGTAGGTTTATAGTCTGCATCTTTATTCGACGCGCGATATTTCCAACCAAACCACAATGCCATAATGATAGATGGAATTACTACCAATAGCATAAGATAGATCGCAGTCATCATGAGTCCGCTAAGACCTTGAGCGACTGGACCTTTTGAGTTTAGAAGTACTAAATCACCACCACACCCAGTTAAGAGTGCAGAAATCGTAGATAAAGACAATACAGCTAATATCGTTTGTCTCATTTTACAACCTCGGTGAAGAGTCCCATTTACATACTTAGAATATGGGATAGCGATTATAGTGCCCTATGTTGTAGAAAGAATTTTTCCCTCTAAAACATAGGGCACCGCTACTTTGTAGGGCATTATGCCCTATATTGTTTAACTAAGCTATATTTACAGTAAGCAAAAATAAGTTATTTAAATCCAACAAATTAAGTTGGATTTAAGATTTTAAAATTAAAAAAATATGTAAAATCATGCAGCTAATTAAATGTGACTATTTACAATTATTCCGATTTATTCTTGATTTTTATCTGATTTATAACTTTAGTTTTAGCTAAGCGGTCATGTAAAGTTTGTCTTTTCTCACCAAATCCAAAAGCAAAATCTAGTATGGTGATAAAAGGCATAAAAAGAAGATTGAGTATAATAAATACCATGCTGCGTAGTAAAAAAACTCGCGTTAGACCAACGTTTGTCCCATTTTCATCATCTACAATTTGAATTTTTGTGGCGAGCTTGCCCAGACTTTGTCCAGATCTTGCGAGTAGAAATGCCTGAATTATGAGTAAAATCAAAGCATAAACTAACATGATGTGCCAAGCATCAGTAGGAACTAATGCTAAAATATCTGCTTGTGTGCTGGCATTGATCCCTTGTTCTTGCAGCGCAATCATTTTCTGTTTACTGGCATTATCCATATAAAATGACGGGATCGAAAATGCAGGCAACCAAAGAACAAGATCAATCGCTTTGGCGATAGCACGCTTATTGATAGGTGCGAGTGTTGCCGTAATACTGTTTGCAGAGTGAATAGATTGTTTGGATAAACTGACAGAAGAAATTTGGGATTGTAGCGGTTCAGAATAACCTTGAGGTAAATAAGAAAGCTGACCATGAGTAAGTTCACCTAGGGGCTTCCATTCAGTCATACCTTGATGCCATGCAAGATCAGTCAATAAAACTTGTTGATTAGCGAGCATTTGATTGATTTGTTCTAAGGTATAAGGTCCTGCTTGTTGATTATTCCGCGCTAAATAGATTTGCATAACACTCTTATCTCAATATTCAATAAAAAAGACCCATGAAAGGGTCTTTTTTATCATGTTTTCACAGTGACTTAAAGTTGTTTAATTTTTTCTTCAGCCAAGAAGAACCATGTATCAAGTACAGAGTCTGGGTTTAATGATACTGATTCGATACCTTGTTCCATGAGCCATTTTGCAAGATCTGGGTGATCAGAAGGACCTTGACCACAGATACCTACATATTTACCTGCTTTACGGCAAGCATGAATAGCCATAGAAAGAAGCGCTTTGACCGCAGCATCACGTTCATCAAATAAATGAGAAACAATACCAGAGTCACGGTCAAGACCAAGTGTTAACTGAGTTAAGTCATTTGAACCGATAGAGAAACCATCGAAATGCTCAAGGAATTGTTCAGCCAAAAGCGCATTGGTTGGCAATTCACACATCATGATGACTTTTAGACCATTTTCACCACGTTTTAGACCATTTTGCGCAAGTAGTTCAATAACACGCTTTGCTTCAGCAACGGTACGCACAAATGGAATCATGATTTGAATGTTGGTCAGACCCATTTCATCACGTGCCTTTTTCAGTGCACGGCATTCAAGCTCAAAACAGTCGCGGAAGTTTTCTGAAACGTAACGGCTTGCACCACGGAAGCCCAACATTGGGTTTTCTTCTTCAGGTTCGTAAAGTTTACCGCCGATCAGGTTTGCATATTCATTTGATTTAAAGTCTGACATACGCACGATGACAGGCTTTGTTGCAAATGCGGCAGCAAGTGTTGAAATACCTTCAACCAGTTTTTCAACATAAAACTCTACAGGAGATGCATAGCCTGCAGTACGCGTCATGACTGCTGCACGTGTTTCGCGTGGTAAGCTGTCAATGTTGAGTAATGCTTTTGGATGCACACCAATCATACGGTTAATGATGAATTCAAGACGTGCTAAACCAATGCCTTCATTTGGAATTTGAGCAAAGTCAAATGCGCGGTCTGGGTTACCCACGTTCATCATGATTTTAAACGGAAGTTTTGGCATAGACTCAATTGAGTTACGCTGTACTTCAAAGTCTAAAGCACCTTCATAGATGAAACCTGTGTCACCTTCAGCACAAGAAACAGTTACATCTTGTCCATCAGTGAGGACTTCAGTTGCATTGCCACAACCAACGATTGCAGGAACACCAAGTTCACGGGCAATAATTGCTGCGTGACAAGTACGACCACCACGGTTAGTTACAATTGCGGCAGCACGTTTCATTACAGGTTCCCAGTCAGGATCTGTCATGTCTGAAACTAATACATCACCATCCTGAACTTTATCCATTTCTTTAATTGAAGAAACGATACGTACTTTACCAGAACCGATACGTTGACCAATTGAGCGACCTTCAGCAAGAACAGTACCTTTTTGTTTAAGCAGATAACGCTCCATCGTGCCCACGTTTTGACGGCTTTTTACGGTTTCAGGACGTGCCTGAACGATGTAAAGTAAACCATCATCCCCATCTTTAGCCCACTCGATGTCCATTGGCGCACCGTAGTGTTGTTCGATGATCAGTGCTTGTTTTGCAAGTTCATGTAATTCATGATCATTTAATGCAAATTGTTGACGATCTTGCTTTTCAACATCAACCACAACAACAGATTTACCTGCCGCACCTTCTTCGCCATAAATCATTTTTTGGTGTTTTGCGCCCAAGTTGCGGCGGATAACAGCATGTTTACCATCATTCAGTAATGGTTTAGATAAATAGAATTCGTCAGGGTTAACCGCACCTTGTACCACCATTTCACCTAAGCCATAAGATGCTGTCACAAAAACAACATCACGGAAGCCAGATTCAGTATCAAGGGTAAACATTACACCCGCTGCACCCGTTTCTGAGCGCACCATACGTTGGATACCCGCAGAAAGAGCAACCAATTTATGATCAAAACCTTGGTGTACACGATAAGCAATTGCACGGTCATTAAATAATGATGCAAAAACTTCTTTGATTGCAATCAGAACGTTATCAATACCACGGATATTGAGGAAAGTTTCCTGTTGACCTGCAAAAGATGCATCTGGAAGGTCTTCAGCAGTCGCAGAAGAACGAACGGCAACCGCGATATCAGGGTTGCCGTTTGAAAGTTCTGCAAATGCTTCACGCACTTCTTTTTCTAATTCTTTAGTTAGTGGAGTTTCTACAATCCATTGGCGAATTTTTGCGCCTGTGATGGCTAAGGTATTTACATCATCAACATTTAAATGTTCAAGTTCAGCTTGGATTTTTGCATTTAAACCACTTTGCTCAAGAAATTCACGATAAGCAGCGGCTGTGGTTGCAAAACCACCTGGAACAGATACTCCTGCATTAGAAAGGTGGCTGATCATCTCGCCTAAAGATGAGTTTTTGCCGCCAACGAGTTCAACATCATGTTTCCCTAATTTTTCTAGACCTATTACGCGCGCTTCCAAAGTAGTTTCTCCACTTTTGCAATATGTGATTTATTCGATCATGTCAAAAACACTAAGCACTTAGTTTTTTGGTATTAACTAAGCGACAGTTCTGTAAGATGGGTTTACTATAAAGAATATACGCCACTAAGACAAACATTTGAGGAGATTTTTAATGCCTGAAGGCAAACAAATTAAAAGAACGGTGTTTTTCATTTCTGATGGAACAGCAATTACTGCGGAAACCTTGGGGCATTCACTATTGGCGCAGTTTCCGAATGTCGATTTTGATATTCATATTATCCCTTATATCACGACTGAAGAGGCAGCAATGAAGGTCGTGGCAGAGATTAATCGTGTGCACAATGATCATGGTAATTTACCTTTGGTTTTTGACACTTTGGTCGATCCAAATGTGCGTGAAATTATTAATACAGCCAATGCGGTCAATCTGGATGTATTTGAAGGTTTGATTAGTAAACTTGAACAAGAGTTGGGAACCCCACCAACGACTTTGATTGGTCAGACCCATGCGGTAACTGACTCTGAGTATTATAAAGCCCGTATTGATGCGGTACATTTTGCCTTAGACAATGATGATGGTGCGCGTACCCGTCATTATGACAAAGCCGATATTATTCTGATTGGTGTGTCGCGCTCAGGAAAAACCCCAACGTCGATTTATCTTTCTTTGCAATTTGGTATTCGTGTTGCGAACTATCCGCTCACTGAAGAAGACTTAGATGATAACCGCTTGCCAGCAGTACTCAAGCAGCATAAAAGTAAGCTGTTTGGTTTGATGATTGATGCTGAGCGTCTTGTGGCGATTCGTACAGAACGTAAAGCGGGTAGTCGCTATGCCAGTTTTAACCAATGCCAAATGGAACTGCGTGCAGTAGAAGGAATTTACATTTCTGAAGGCATTCCGTATTTGAATGTTTCTGAGATGTCGATTGAAGAAATTTCTACACGTATTTTGCAAATGACAGGTCTTAAACGTCGTATCGGTTAAGAGATTTGGAATAAAAAAAGAGCTGACCGAGGTCAGCTCTTTTAGTTGGGAGAGAGTGGGAGAGAGCAGGAAACTTAATGTCCGTAACGGCTAATTGCTAAACCTTCAGTACTAATTTCTGTTTTGTTATTAAAAATAATGTCGCTGAGTAATTTTCCTGAACCACAAGACATCGTCCAGCCAAGCGTACCGTGACCTGTGTTCATGAATAAGTTTTTGTATTTTGTTGCACCAATGATCGGTGTGCTGTCTGGCGTCATTGGACGTAAGCCTGTCCAGAAAGTTGCTTGAGACACGTCACCACCTGGGAACAAGTCATTCACAACCATTTCCAAAGTTGCACGACGATTTGGGTTGAGACGTAAATCAAAGCCACCAAGCTCAGCCATACCGCCAACACGAATACGGTTGTCAAAACGGGTGACAGCAATCTTATAAGTTTCATCTAGTACCGTTGATTGCGGAGCAAGGTCAGCATTCACAATAGGTACTGTAATGGAGTAGCCTTTTACTGGGTAAACTGGAACATCTAAGCCAAGTGGTGCAATAAAATCACGGCTATAACTACCAAAAGCTAAAACGAATTGATCAGCTTTTAAGACTTCATTGCCAACTTTAACACCTGTAATTTTGTCACCTTCCCAAAGCAAAGATTCAACATTTTGGTTAAAGCGGAACTCAACGCCCATGTCTTCTGCAATTTTGGCAAGACGATTGGTAAATAAGTAACAGTCACCAGTTTCATCGTTTGGTAAACGTAGACCACCCGTCAAACGATCTTTAGCACCTGCTAAAGCAGGTTCAACACTCGATAATTGATCAGGTGTAAGAAGTTGATGAGGTACGCCACACTCTTCAAGCACTTTAATGTCACGTTGTACAGCTTCGATTTGAGCTTGATTACGGAAGAGTTGTAATGTGCCGCCTGAACGGTGTTCATAGCTAATACCTGTATCTTTACGAAGATCACGTAAACAGTCACGGCTATATTCAGCAACACGCGTCATACGCTCTTTGTTGATGGCATAGCGCTCAGCATTACAGTTGCCTAGCATTTGTGACATCCATTTGAGTTGCCACAAAGAGCCATCTAAACGAATTGCCAATGGTGCATGACGTTGGAACATCCATTTAATGGCTTTTAATGGAATGCCAGGTGCAGCCCAAGGTGTTGAATAGCCAGGAGAAATCTGTCCCGCATTGCCGAAACTTGTTTCTTCAGCAGGGTTTGGCTGGCGGTCAAGCACAGTCACTTTAGCCCCTTGTTTTGCGAGATAATAAGCACTGGTTACCCCAATAACGCCACTGCCTAGAATGATGACATGCATCACAAACCCTCTGTGTAAATCCTTAGTTGATTTTGCTAGTATAGAGATAGATAATCAGTTTTTTTCACTATTTTTAAGGCTAAAATATAGTGAATTCTATGAGTTTTCGCTGACAAATGACTTCTAGGGAAGGAAAAAATCTATGCGACCATTAGACCGTACAGATCGCCTCATTTTGGATATTTTGCAAAGAGATGGGCGTATTGCCATCAGTGAACTTGCAACTCGTGTGAATTTATCCACTACGCCCTGTTCTGAGCGTGTGAAACGCTTGGAGCGAGACGGGATCATTACGGGTTATTATGCGCGTATTAACCCTGCATTAGTAGATAAAAATTTGTTGGTTTTCCTTGAGATTAAGCTTTCGGCAAAATCTGGAGATGTCTTCGATCGGGTCGCGCATGATCTAGCACAAATTCCTGAAGTTTTGGAATGTCATCTCATTTCAGGTGAGTTTGATTATTTGGTGAAAGCCCGCCTGAAAGAGATGAGTGCCTATCGCCGTTTATTAGGTGATTTACTGAAAAAATTACCCGCTTCAGCGTCTTCACACAGCTATGTGGTCATGGAAGAAGTGAAAGAAACTTTATATTTAGATGTCGGTTAACCAATGTTCCGAATGCTGATACGCAACCGCATTATGTGGATGTAAACTCTCCTGATGGTCAACCTTAAGTGACCAGTCTGTATAATGTTGTGCTAAAGCATGACTTAAACGCCGTGCAGCATCTTCTACAAACATCAGGTTTTCACCGTTACGCTTGGCAAAGGTTTGTTCATCAATCCGCTTGACCGCAGTTTGTGTTGCAGTCTGTAAGGTTTCTTCGACGAGATCAATCAGCTCAACAATTTTTAAGTCTTGAGTTGTTGAGTGATGACGAATCGTGACCTGAGCCAAACTGCGTTGACTATGTGGTGTGGCAAGGGACGCCTTGCGTAATAACCACTCCGCCACCTGTTGCGTATTGATGCTTAGATCTTTGTAATAATCGGCAAGAAATGCATCGTGAATAACCTGTCGTGAGAGTGCGGCTGAGCATGGACAGGTGGATGAATAGCTGACTTCGACACCCAGTTCAAGCGTGAATTTCCCATTTTCCAGTTTTGAATGAAGCTTGACAGGATAGGCTTTCCAGCCAGACAGTTCTGAACTTGAAAGAGCATGGCGTTGTAAAAGCAGCTCAAATTGACATTCAAACTGGGCTGAAGATGAGCCACAGTCTTGATGGCTCGTGACCATCTTTTGTAAAAGTTGAGAGATTTCTAAAGTGTTGAGTTGATGCAGTTGATTGCAGTGCTGATATAAACGTGACATATGAATGCCCTTAATATCTGCACGGGGCAAATTCACTGTAGCATTGACTTTACACTGGATTGGATACGTGCCTGTACTTTGTTCAAGTTGTAATGGTAGATCAATGCCTTGCATACCGACCCAAGCCAAAGGGCTTGAGTCATTCGGCTGCTGAGTTTGTGAAATGTCAGGCAGACTTTGATTTATCATCAAACGCTCCCGCCTTCAAATGGATTGTTAAAGCTTTGCCAAGCGTGAGGTCCAAGCGCCATTTCATCATCATTGAGCAGGCAAGCATCGAATTCAGCAGTTAATTGTTGTTGATCCATATCCATTCCAATCAAGACAATTTCCTGACGTGCATCCCCAACCTGTTTATCCCAGTATTTCCGAATTTCTGCTAGTGATTCAGCATCTTGTGGCCATTGTTCAGGTGGAATACTTGCCCACCAATAGCCTGCCATGCCATGACGTGCCATAGCACCTGCTTGCGACCAAGATGCAGCCATAGTTGGAGTGCTAGCCAGCCAAAAGAAACCTTTAGAGCGAATCACGCCTTGCCATTCATTTTGAGTGAGTTGATAAAAGCGTTCAGGGTGAAATGGGCGGCGAGCGCGATAGACAAAACTGTGAATGCCATATTCTTCAGTTTCGGGCGTATGTTCACCACGTAACTCTTTTAACCAACCTGGTGCCTGAGCAGCTTGTTCGAAGTCAAACAAGTGTGTATTTAAAATGCTGTCTAGGGGTACTTTAGAAAACTCAGCAATTTGAATTTTTGCGCGTGGATTTAGACGGTGCAGAATCGCTAATAGTTGTTGCTGTTCTTCGGCATTAATTAAGTCTATCTTATTAATAATCAGGACATCACAAAATTCAATTTGGTCAATCAGCAGATCAACCACGCAACGTTCATCTTCTTCACCGAGTGATTCTCCACGTTCATGCAGCATATCCATAGATGCATAATCTTTGAGGAAATTAAATGCATCAATGACTGTAACCATCGTATCGAGTTGTGCAAACTGATTGAGAGAAACGCCGTGTTCATCTTCAAAAGTAAAAGTTTCGGCAACAGGCAAAGGCTCAGAAATTCCTGTAGATTCAATCACAATCTGATCAAATTTATTTTCTAAGGCTAAGCGTTTTACTTCGAGTAATAAATCTTCTCGCAAAGTACAGCAAATACAGCCATTGCTCATCTCGACCAGTTGTTCATCTGTACGGGAGAGTTCGGCTCCTCCTTGCTTGACCAATGCTGCGTCGATATTGACTTCGGACATGTCATTGACAATCACCGCAATTCGACGACCTTCTCGGTTATTTAAAATATGATTAAGTAAAGTGGTTTTGCCTGCACCTAAAAAACCTGAGAGAACAGTCACAGGAAGTTTTTTTGGGGTCAGCATAGCGAATGTCCTAAACACAATGAATGCATTAATGTTATGTTATCATATAACATTAATGCAAGTGCTTAACATCAGTTTACTTAAATTCAACATGATCATGGACTTTCTACTTCTCTTCTATTTCAAAGTTATGGCATGCTTGCCAAGTCAAGACAACTTACCCAATAACCAATAGGGACGTGATGATGAAAAAAATGGTATTAAGTGGTGTACTCGCAGTATCAAGCTTACTTGTGAGCCAGTGGAGTGTTGCAGCAACTTTAGAAGATGATATGCATACGCTTGCAATTGGTTATAAAAATTTTAATGGAAGTAGCAATCCACAACAAGCAAGCGCTGCACTCAATCAGATGCGTACAGCTGCATTGGATTCTAAGAAACTAGCACCAACCAAAGTGAAAAAAGACCCACAGCAGCTTAAAGCGTATGAAGCAGGCTTTGATCAGTTGGTTGTAGAAATTGATAAAACCAATGCTTTGGTGAAAGCAGGGCAGTTAGCACAGGCTAAGCAAGAAGGTAAAAAACTGTTAGATATTCGGGATGTCAATCATAAAAAATTTCGTTAATTGAGATTTTATCCGCCAATTGGCGGATATTTTTTTAATCGGGAATAATTTCCCCACATAATGAACTTCGCCAAGAGTGATCAGGTCCCCATGTCCGATAACCTTGAGTATCAATATGAATTTGCCCTGTATTGTAGATGCCTAAGCCCATATTGAGTACTTGACCACGTTGCTGCCAAAATTTACACAATTTTAGTTTTTGTGTATGAATTTTTAGCTGTTCTTGCTCATCTGGTTGAATCGAACCAATACGAAAATCAATCGCTGAATTACGTAAGTGGCTTGATGATTTTGCACCGCCCGCACAGTGGTTGAGATAGGGGGAACGGTAGCTTGATGTGACTTCAATATCATGAACTAACCCTTCATCCACGAGTTGTTTGAGTAAGCGTAAAGTCGGCACAGCATTTTGCCAAACGGATGGATCAGGAACATCGTATTCATCATAATTACATTGTTGCCAGTCACGGGCTGAACGAAACATTTCAAAATCTGGTACTACGAATTGAACGTGTTGTTGTGCTAAAAAGTTTTTATAGGCTTGTACTTTATATTGATGATCCCCTTGTAGTCGCCAGATTTGATAAGAATTTGGCGGGAGCATATAGTCATAATGTTGAGATGGTGCTGGTGGAGTCGGTGTCATTGGAATTTGAGAGACTGTAGGTGTTTGTCGGGGAGCTTGGCTACAACCAATCAGACTATAAGAAATTGTGAGTAATACACCTATCCGCTTTAACAGCATAAAAACAGCTCAATATTTTTGATGTTATATCATAACAGTAATGTACAAAAACAATGTAGCTTTAGAGATAAAAAACGTAGAAATCTGTTATACACATCAAACATTTTGTTTGATTTGCATCAAATATTTAAAATTGTTCAAGCGCTTCTGCATATCATAAATATCACAGGTAAAAATAAATTCATTGATAGGATATCGTTCAGCTAACTCAATTAAACCTTGTTGTACGCTATTGATTGAGCCAATTTGGGCAATACCATAAAAATTTTTAACAGCTTGCTGTTCGCCAGCAGACCATAAACCCTGCATGGATGAAATAGGTGGCTTGAGCTTTAGACTATGCCCTCGCAGTAAAGCCAAAATACGCTGATAGGCTGTTGTTGCCAAATGCTCAGCTTCTTCATCGGTTTCTGCAACGACAGTTGGAACACCAATCGCAAGATAAGGCTCACTGAGATATTCAGAAGGCTGAAAATTTTCTCGATAAATTTTAATGGCTTCTTCTAAAAAACGCGGTGCAAAGTGTGAGGCAAAAGCATAAGGTAAGCCAAATTGGGCAGCTAATTGTGCGCTAAATAAACTTGAACCAAGGAGTAGAACGGGAACATAGGTATTTTGTCCGGGTGTGGCAATAATTTGCTGATTGGGGCGTGGTTTTTTGAAATATTGCAAGATTTCTAAAACATCTTGAGGAAATTGATCTTCAGAACCTTGATTACCACGACGTAATGCACGCATCGTCATGGGGTCAGTACCGGGAGCACGCCCTAGACCTAGCACCACTCGATTTGGAAATAAAGTGGCAAGAGTACCAAATTGTTCTGCAACCACTAGGGGGGAATGGTTTGGCAGCATAATACCACCTGAGCCCAAAACAAGATGTGAAGTATTTGAAAGTAAATAAGAAAGTAAAATGGAAGTTGCAGAACTCGCAATTCCATTCATATTATGATGTTCAGCCAGTAGCATACGAGAGTAGCCTAACTCCTCAGCATATTGTGCGAGTTGCAGGCTGTGCTGTAGCGTGGCTTGAATGCTTTGTCCTTCACGTATTGCAGCAAGCTCTAAAATAGAAAACGCAGTATTGGCGAAATCAGTCATAGTAAAAATGAAGTTATTATAATAATCATTCAATAATACTCCATTTTTACCTAATTGAAAGATGATTAACGGTAGTAATGGTGGCGATGTTTATGATGACGTTGCTGGCTATAGTAGTAGTTACGGTCAGCACGTTTATCGTTGGCAATTTTATTACCCAGTACAGAACCACCTGCTGCACCTAAACCTGCCCCAACTAGTCCACCACGAGAGCCACCGACATTTTTACCGACAGAGTAACCTGCTGCACCGCCGACTGCGCCACCAATTGCGGCAGAGGTACGATTATGTCGGTTACTTGAAACGGCTGCACCAGCACCACCACCAATCGCAGAGCCAACAAGTGCGCCACTGTTACCACCAATATGACGACCGACTGATGTGCCGACAACACTACCGAGCGCACTGGTGAGTGCTACATTGGTTGAGTTTCCTGCATGTGCTACACCAGTCAATGCTGACGTTGCCAAAGTGGCACTCATTAAGATCATTGCAAATTTTTTCATTGTTGATACTCCATGTCCGACGACATTCTTCATTGCTGACAAAGGTAACAAGATAATTCAGAGTAATCATGAAGAATTCACACACCCTTACGATGCTTTAGTTAATGTTTGTATGCTTTATATTAAAATAATTCATTAAATGATCAATTGTGCGACTTGTGCAGTGAAAGTGCAGCCTTATCGCAATTTTCCGTAGCACTCACAATAAAACCGAATATTTATTCTTGATCCTAGGTTGAAGTAGGCATTCAACACATCTGATAGTTCATCGATTTTACATATAAAAAGGCTGAGGTTTATTTCTGATAAGAATGCGTTAAACTATGTGCAGTTCAAATTCTGCTAGTTTTAGCACTGTTATTATTGAGATATTTTTACAATGAAAGAATCGTTGCGTTTACGATTAGACCAACTCTCTGACCGTCATGAAGAGTTAACCGCATTATTGGCGGATGCAGAAGTGATTTCTGATAATAAGCGATTCCGCAAATTATCCCGTGAACACAGCGATTTATCTGAAATTACCGAAGTATGGCAAAAGTATCGCCAAGCTGAAGAAGATATTGCAACCGCAGAAAGTATGCTCAGTGATCCTGATTTTAAGGACATGGCTCAAGAAGAAATCAAAGAAAATAAAGCCTTAATTGAGCAACTTGAAGCTGATCTGAATATTCTCATGATTCCAAAAGATCCAAATGATGCCAACTCGGCATATTTGGAAATTCGAGCAGGAACAGGGGGCGATGAAGCTGCGATTTTCTCAGGTGACTTGTTCCGTATGTATAGCAAATACGCTGAAACACAAGGTTGGCGTATTGAAATCCTGTCTGAAAATGAAGGTGAGCATGGCGGTTATAAAGAAGTCATTTGTTTAGTGAATGGCGATGGCGTTTATGGTCGCTTAAAATTCGAAAGTGGTGCACACCGCGTGCAACGTGTACCTGCCACTGAATCGCAAGGTCGCGTACATACTTCAGCATGTACGGTTGCGATTTTACCTGAGGTTGATGTAGATACGACGGTTGAAATTAACCCTGCCGATTTACGAATCGATACTTACCGTGCATCGGGTGCGGGTGGTCAGCACATTAACAAAACCGATTCAGCTGTGCGTATTACCCATATTCCAACAGGTGTTGTGGTGGAATGTCAGGACGAGCGTTCACAGCATAAAAACAAAGCCAAAGCGATGGCGCTCTTGGTGTCGCGTTTGGAAAATGCCAAACGTGCAGCGCAAGAAACAGCAACCTCTGAAATGCGCCGTGATTTAGTCGGTTCTGGTGACCGTTCGGAACGTATTCGTACCTATAACTATCCGCAAGGTCGTATGACTGATCACCGTATTAACCTGACTTTATATAAGTTGGATGCGATTATGGAAGGTGATTTGACTGAATTGTTAGATAGCTTGCATCGTGAATATCAGGCGGATCAGTTAGCCATGCTTGCACAGGAAAATGGCGGCTAATGAAGATTGCAGAAGCTTTAAATCTGCGAGGTGATGCCGATAGTTACGAGCGTCAGGAAGCCATCTGGCTGCTTGAGCATATTGTCGGCATGAGCGCCTTAGAGCTTAAATATCGTGGTGAACAAGATCTGACCGAAGATCAACTTCAGCAATACAAGTCAGGACTGCTGCGTTTAGAGCAGGGTGAACCATTAGCTTACGTGATAGGTTCGCAGCCATTTTGGACGTTAGATTTGAAAGTGACTGCGGATACCTTAGTGCCACGACCTGATACCGAAATTTTAGTGGAAACTGTACTCAATCTTGATTTGCCCGAACAGTGTTCAATGGTGGATTTGGGAACGGGGACAGGTGCAATTGCTTTGGCTCTCGCCAGTGAACGTCCGCATTGGCAGGTTTTGGCAACCGATATTTATTTGCCGACTTTGCAGGTGGCACAGGAAAATGCGCAGCGCCATCATTTACAGCAAGTGAAGTTTGCCTGCGGAGCATGGTTTGATGCAATTCCAGCGCAAAAGTTTGATTTAATTGTGTCAAATCCGCCTTATATTGATCCTGAAGATGAGCATATGGCACAACTGGCTGCGGAGCCTTTACGTGCATTGGTTGCCGATGAACATGGATTGGCAGATTTGCAGACCATTGTGCAGCACTCGGTAGATTGGTTGAATCCCAAAGCGTGGGTAGTTCTAGAACATGGCTATGATCAGAGCACTGCAGTGCGCGAAATTTTTGCAAAAGCAGGTTTTGATCAGATTCGTACTGTACAAGACTATGGGCAAAATGATCGGGTGACTCTGGCGCAGTGGTTGGGTGAATAACAGAACTGACAAGATCATCACAAAATGCAACATTTTGCAGACTTATGTTATACTAAAGCATGGTTTTTTGGCTGAGCATTAACTGTTTGCCAAATTGTTAAATGAGCTGCATCGAGAAATGCGGCTTTTTTAATTTTATTTGCAACGGTTAAGGTGGTTTACATAGATGGATTGTGCATTGGTTCTTGGCAATCCTTGATCTGTGTTGTTTTACGAATTCTCTCGTGAATGTTGGTGTGTATCAGCACGCAATCGACATTTTTTTCAAGGGCTGTATATGGCGACTCCTCAATCTTCATCAGGTGTACTTGAGCGTTTATTTAAGTTAAGTGAAAACAAGACAACGTTTAGAACAGAAGTGCTTGCTGGTGTAACGACATTTATCACCATGTGTTACATCATTATTGTTAACCCATTGGTTCTTTCAACGACTGGAATGGATCATGGCGCGGTATTCGTCGCGACCTGTCTAGCTGCAGCCATTGGTTGCTTGGTGATGGGATTAATTGCAAATTATCCGATTGCACTTGCACCCGGTATGGGACTCAACGCATATTTTACCTATTCAGTGTGTTTAGGTATGCATGTGCATTGGCAAACTGCTTTGGCTGCGGTGTTTATCTCAGGTTTTGTCTTTGTTTTAATTAGCTTTTTAAAAGTTCGTGAAGCGATTGTCAATGCAATTCCAATGTCACTTAAATTTGCGATTGGTGGTGGTATTGGTCTGTTCTTGGCGCTGATCGCATTAAAAAATGCGGGCATTATTGTACATAATGACGCAACTTTAGTGGGTTTAGGTGATATTAAGCAACCCACTGTTTTGCTGACTTTACTTGGCTTTTTAATGATTGTGATTCTGCATCACTTCCGTGTACGCGGCGCAATTATTATCAGTATTTTAGCCATCACTGCGATTTCAACCGTAATGGGCTTAAACAAGTTCCAAGGTGTCGTCGGTGAAGTACCATCATTAGCACCAACATTCTTACAAATGGACTTTAAAGGTCTGTTCACTGCAAGTATGGTTGGCGTTATTTTTGTCTTCTTCTTGGTGGATTTATTTGACTCGACAGGAACCTTGGTGGGTGTTGCACACCGCGCTGGCTTGTTACAAGATGGTAAGTTGCCACGTTTGAAAAAAGCCTTGTTTGCTGACTCAAGTGCCATCATTGCAGGTGCTGCACTGGGTACATCTTCAACAACACCGTATATCGAGTCGGCATCGGGCGTTGCAGCAGGTGGACGTACAGGTTTAACAGCAGTTGTGGTTGCGATCCTATTTTTAGGATGTCTGTTCTTTGCTCCACTGGCGCAATCAGTTCCTGGTTTTGCAACAGCACCAGCATTGTTGTTTATCGGTGTATTAATGATTCAGGGTATCACCCATATTGAATGGGATGATATTACTGAAGCTGTTCCAGCCTTTTTGACTTTGGTGTTCATGCCATTTGCCTATTCAATTGCCGATGGTATTGCAATGGGTTTTATCAGCTATGCATTAATCAAACTATTCACAGGAAAAGCACGTAGTGTGCCTTATATGGTATGGATTGTGGCAGTGCTTTGGGTGATTAAGTTTATTGCCTTTGGCGGTTAATTTTTCATTAAAATTTGGGGTGTAAACTCGGTTTGCACCCTTTTTTGTTTTTAGGAGATAACATGAGTCAACTTGATCTCATTCGTGCTTTGCCAAAGGCAGAGCTGCATGTACATATTGAAGGTACGTTTGAGCCTGAGCTCATGTTTGCGATTGCGAAACGCAATCAAGTTGCTATTCCTTATCAAACGATTGAGGAAGTGAAGCAAGCCTATAATTTTCATAATCTGCAATCATTTTTAGATATTTATTATGCAGGTGCCAATGTCCTGATTCATGAGCAAGATTTTTATGATCTGGCTTGGGCATATTTTGAAAAATGCCAACAGGACAATGTTGTTCATACGGAAATGTTCTTTGATCCGCAAACCCACACGGTACGTGGAATTGCATTTGAAACAGTGTTGAATGGTTTAGTGCGTGCATGTGATGATGCGAAAACCAAACTGGGTATTAGTTCAGAACTGATTATGTGCTTCCTGCGTCATTTAAGTGAAGAAGATGCGATTGAAACACTTCAGCAAGCTTTGCCATTTAAAGACAAAATTATTGGTGTAGGACTGGACTCAAGTGAAGTGGGACACCCACCAGAAA
Source organism: Acinetobacter sp. ME22 (assembly GCF_022012315.1). NCBI lineage: Bacteria > Pseudomonadati > Pseudomonadota > Gammaproteobacteria > Moraxellales > Moraxellaceae > Acinetobacter > Acinetobacter sp. ME22. The sequence goes on along the minus strand of NZ_JAKLTL010000010.1, from coordinate 38,442 downwards.
AATTTGAACGAGTTTTTGCACAGGCACGTGAAGCTGGCTTCTTGATCGTTGCTCATGCAGGTGAAGAAGGCCCAGCAGAATACGTGTGGCAAGCATTGGATTTGCTCAAAGTCAACCGTATTGACCACGGGGTTCGCTCAGAAGAAGATCCTGTTTTAATGCAACGTTTGGCAAAAGAACGTATGCCATTGACTGTATGTCCACTCAGTAACTTAAAACTGTGTGTGGTTGATGATATGCGTGACCACAATATTAAACGCCTACTTGAGCAGGGTTTATGTGTGACAGTCAATTCAGATGATCCAGCTTATTTTGGTGGCTATATGAATGACAACTTTGTTGCGATTGCAAATGCATTGAATCTGACGGAAGATGAATTGAAAAAATTGGCGATTCATTCATTTGAAGCATCTTTCTTGAATGATGCGGAAAAAGAAAAATGGATTAACCAGATTCACGCTTTGTAAGTAAGATTTCGATTTTTAAGTTTGAAAAAGGAACGTCAATGCGTTCCTTTTTTATTTGAAATCATTACTTTTTGGGTTGACGAGTCATACTCAGAAGAACGGTATCTTTATCGATAAAATGATGTTTAAGTGCTGCCAAAATGTGCCCAACCAGCAATAAACCTGCAGCCCAAGACAAATAGATATGAACAGGTTTTACAATCGCCATAATATCTGGGTTTTCATTAATCAGCTGCGGAATATTGAATAAATATAAAACAGGCGCAGGATGTCCCGCACTCCAGCTAAATAAACAGCCCGTAATGGGTAATGCCAGCAACATGAAATACAAAGCTAAATGCCCTAAATGTGCTAAGGTTTTCATACCTGCAGACATGGTATCGGGAAGCTGCGGTGCAGGGTGGGTGTAGCGCCAAAAAATACGAATCACCACTAAAAATAAAATCGTGGTTGCGATGTTCTTATGCAGAGTGATAACAGTGCCTTTGAATTCGCCATCGATTTCATAGCTAAGGAAGTTGCCACTATAAAAACCGATGACCCATGCACTAATAAAAATAATTGCCATCAGCCAATGTAAGAACTGGGCTGTACGCGTGTAATAAGTTGATTGTCTATTCATAGAGCTTTCTCAATGGGAAGCTGTTTAAAGATTTTTGTATTATAAAAAGTGAAGGTGTTAGCTTAAAATGCAATATGCGTAACAGTGTTGTATGAAATATAGAACAATCTCAATCAATTCGATGTGATTTTGTACAGGTACTCGTATTGATGGTAAAAAATTCCTCATTTACAGAAGACTTAAGGCAAAATATTCTGATCAATCTAAGGTGAAATAATCATGAAAAAACAACTGGGCATACTTACTGTGATTTCATTACTGTGTAGTGCTTGTGCTACCGATGGAACATTGGCAACAGGGGGGAATACTCAAGCTACGACTGCGCAACAGCTTGGTGTGACTGCAATCAAAATTGCAATTAATGCCAAATGTACGACAGAAATTAATAATCAACCAGCTTGGCAAATCGTGAGCCGTACCATGACCGCAGAACAGCAGCAGACGGTGCAAAGTAATGTCTGTGGTTGTGTGAGTGATAAAGCGCTTGAAAATATTACGGCGGTTGATTTGGCAACTGCTGCAATTGATCCTACTGCACGCGCAAAAATTGTTAGTCATGCTGTGACACGTACGTTAAATCAGTGTGTTGCTGAAACATTAAAACGATAATAGGTTAAATACATGAACATTGCTGGAGTAGATGAGGCAGGACGTGGGCCATTAGTGGGTTCAGTCGTCGCTGCTGCTGTAATTTTGGATCCAAATCATCCGATTGAAGGTTTAAATGATTCAAAAAAACTGACCGAAAAGAAGCGTGAGAAATTATTTGCTGAAATTCAAGAAAAGGCTTTGGCATGGTCAATTGCTGAAGCAAGCCATGAAGAAATTGATCAGTTGAATATTTTACAGGCGACTTTTTTGGCAATGCGACGCGCGGTAGAGGGTTTATCTATCCAACCTGAAAAGGTGTTGGTCGATGGTAATCAGGTTCCGAAAGGTTTAACGATTGCTTGTGAAGCGATTGTTGGGGGAGATGCAACGCACGCTGAAATTAGTGCGGCCAGTATTTTAGCGAAAGTGACACGCGATCGGCAAATGCTGGAACTTGACCAACACTATCCGCAATATGCTTTTGCAAAACATAAAGGTTATCCAACCAAAGCACATTTCGACGCAATTGCCGAATTTGGTGTCATTGAACAACATCGCCGTAGCTATAAGCCTGTGAGAAAGGCTTTAGGCTTAGAGTAATCATTTAAAATATTAAAAGCGACCAACAGATCGCTTTTAATATTTTTACAGACCACATAGCAATACGCCATCTGTAAATTAACGGTTAAACTTATTTTGATTAAACTCATCATCGTAAAATGATGGTTGATAGTCTTGATCAATGTTTTGAAGATGTTCGTGCATAGCGCGTTCATGTTGAATGCGTTGATAAATTTCTTCACGATGCACTGATACTTCTTTGGGAGCGTTCACACCAATGCGAACTTGGTTGCCTTTAACACCAAGTACTGTCACACTGACTTGATCCCCAATCATTAAAGTTTCTCCGACACGACGAGTCAGAATCAGCATGTTTGTCTCCTTGCTAAGCGCTAAACCTGCATTGCTGTTATGCAAAAATTAAACCACAACCTCAGAAAAAATATTTTAACAGCAAGTGGTAACTACTAAGAAACAGTATGATACCGTGATTGTTAAATATTTTCTAAATATTCTTTGCTAATATAGCAGAGCCGCTCTAGTTTCCATAGAGCGGCTCTGATTTTTTTCTCACTCATCTTCTTAAAAAATTGAAGATGGTGAATAGGCTTTAAGCACGTGCGCTACTTTCACCATGTTCACGGTCTAAACCGAAAGCAGTGTGTAAGCTACGAACAGCAAGCTCTAAGTAGTTCTCTTCAATTAACACAGAGATTTTGATTTCAGAAGTTGAAATCATCAAAATGTTAATGTTTTCTTCAGCAAGCGCTGTAAACATTTTGCTTGCAACGCCCGCATGAGAACGCATACCAACACCCACGATAGACACTTTAACGATGTCATCACGTGCAGTCACTTCACGTGCGTTAATTTCTTTCGCAATATTGTCCAAAATTGCTTTTGCTTTTGCGAAGTCAGTACGGTTTACAGTGAAAGTGAAGTCGGTTGTACCATCTTCTTCAATATTTTGTACGATCATATCGACTTCGATGTTGGCAGCACCGATTGGAGATAAGATTTTTGAAGCGATACCTGGTTCATCAGGTACACCTAAAATAGTCAATTTAGCTTCATCGCGGTTGAATGCGATACCAGAGATAATAGGCTGTTCCATAGTGTCTTCCGCTTCAGTTGTAATGAGTGTACCTACGTTTTGTTTGAATTCATCATCAAATAGGCCGTCGTTGTCGTTGTCAAAACTTGACAAGACACGTAGCGGAACCTGATATTTTCCTGCGAATTCAACTGAACGAATTTGTAAAACTTTTGAGCCTAAAGATGCCATTTCAAGCATTTCTTCAAAAGAGATACGATCAATTTTCTTCGCTTTTGGTGCAACACGTGGATCAGTGGTATATACACCATCAACGTCTGTGTAGATTTGGCATTCATCTGCACGTAGCGCGGCAGCAAGTGCAACACCTGTCGTATCTGAACCACCACGACCAAGCGTTGTGGTATTGCCAAGCGCATCTACACCTTGGAAGCCAGCAACCACAATGACACGACCTTCATCTAGATCGGCAGTCATGACATCGGTATCGATTGCTTCAATACGGGCTTTGGTAAAGGCGCTGTCGGTCTTAATACCCACTTGACGACCTGTGTAAGATTTAGCTTCAACACCAATTGAATTGAGTGCCATCGCTAACATGGAAATAGTAACCTGTTCACCCGTTGATACCATTTGGTCAAGTTCACGAGGATCAGGTGTCTCGGTAATGGCTTTCGCGAGAGACAACAAGCGGTTGGTTTCACCACTCATTGCAGACACCACCACAACCACCTTGTGACCATGATCATGCCAGCGCTTCACGCGACGAGCTACATTTAAAATGCGCTCGGGTGTTCCCATTGAGGTACCACCATATTTTTGTACGATTAATGCCATAATTTTTCCATACAAGCCGTGACCCTGCTTGAAACAGGGTCAGTTACACAAAAAGTGAGATTATTTTTGCTCAAGCCAAGCAGGGAGTGCTGCCATAACCTGATCAAACTTGTCATTGAGTGGTGCCCCGCCTTGTGCTAGATCTGGTTTCCCACCGCCTTTGCCACCAAGCTCTTGGCTTAAGTGCTTGATGATATCACCCGCTTTCAAGGTTGCTGTGAATTCTTTCGCAACTGATGCCAATAAGCTCACTTTGTCAGCTTCAACACCCGCTAAAACAATTACAGCATTGTCGAATTTGGACTTGATACTGTCGTGTAAGTGACGTAATGCTTTCGCATCGACGTTTTGAACGCTGCTAATCAAAGTAGCTCGACCAGCAATCGTTTGCATTTGGTTGATCAATTCACTTGCTTGGAAATTTGCAAGTTTTTGATTCAACTGTTCAATCTGTTTTTGCAAGCTAGATGCATGCTCAACAGTTGCTTGAACTTTTTCTAGGGTTTGGTCTTTTTGAGCTTTCAATAGACCATTGATGTGTTGAATGGTTGCATCGGTTTTTTGTACAACTTCAAGCGCTTTGGTGCCTGTAACTGCTTCAATACGACGAACACCTGCGGCAACACCACCTTCAGAGGTGATTTTGAACAGACCGATGTCACCTGTACGCTGAACGTGAATACCGCCACAAAGCTCGATAGAGAAGTTTTTCTCATCAATGATCGAACCCATTGATAATACGCGAACTTCATCGCCATACTTTTCACCAAACAGCATCATTGCGCCTTTGGCTTTTGCAGATTCGATGTCTAGTACTTCAGTTGTTACCGCAGTATTGGCAATCACTTCACGATTGACCAAACGTTCAACTTGTTGAAGTTGCTCGAAGCTGACAGGTTGGTCGTTGGCAAAATCAAAACGTAAAATGTCAGAAGCAACCAATGAGCCTTTTTGTTGAACGTGAGCACCTAGAACTTGACGCAGTGCAGCATGTAACAAGTGAGTTGCAGAGTGGTTACGTGCAGTTGCTTCACGCAAGTCAGCTTTGACAGTCGCTTCCACATTTTGAGCAGCTTTTAGGCTACCCATGGTTACGATACCTTGGTGAACAAATGCCGCACCTGATTTTTTGGTGTCTTGAACTTCAAAAATACCAGTTTCATTTTTGAAGATACCCGTATCACCAATCTGACCACCGCTTTCTGCATAGAAAGGTGTTTGGTTCAGTACGATGAGGGCTTCGTCACCTTCAACCACTTCGTCAACTTGTTCGCCATCTTTATAGATTGCAACGATTTGACCTTGACCTTGAGTTGCAGTGTAACCTTCAAATTGAGTTTCACTGTCCACTTTCACAATGCTGTTATAGTCAACATTGAATTTGCCTGCATCACGCGCGCGTTGACGTTGAGCAGCCATTTCAGTTTCAAAGCCAGCTTCATCAATAGTCAGTTCACGTTCACGTGCAATATCCGCAGTCAAGTCAGCAGGGAAGCCGTATGTGTCATAGAGTTTGAACACGACTTCACCTGGAATGACATTGCCTTTTAACTGGCTGAGTTCGCCTTCAAGAACTTTCAAACCTTGTTCAAGGGTTTTGGCAAACTGTTCTTCTTCTTTGATCAGCGCTGCTTCAATACGTTCGCGGTTTTCGATCAATTGCGGATAAGCTTCACCCATCACGTCAATTAAAGGTTGCAACATTTTGTAGAAGAATGTGCCAGTTGCACCAAGTTTGTTCCCGTGACGAATCGCACGACGGATAATACGGCGTAACACATAACCACGACCTTCATTCGATGGGTTAACACCATCAGCAATCAGGAAACAGCAAGAACGAGCATGGTCAGCAACCACACGTAAAGACGGTTGTCCTTGATCTTCTGTTCCAATAATTTCAGCCGCAGCTTTAATGAGGTGTTGGAACAAGTCGATGTCGTAGTTCGAGTTTACATGTTGTAAAACGGCAGAAATACGCTCTAAGCCCATACCTGTATCAACAGAAGGAGCAGGCAGTGCATGTAATACGCCATCGGCAGTACGGTTGAACTGCATGAAGACGTTGTTCCAGATTTCGATATAGCGGTCGCCATCTTCTTCGGCAGAACCTGGTAAACCGCCCCAGATATGATCACCATGATCGTAGAAAATTTCAGAACAAGGACCGCAAGGACCTGTATCGCCCATTGCCCAGAAATTGTCTGATGCGTATTTTTCGCCTTTGTTGTCACCAATACGGATAATGCGCTCAGCAGCTAGACCAACTTCTTTGTTCCAGATGTCATAGGCTTCATCGTCTGTATGGTAAACAGTGACATAGAGTTTGCTTTTGTCTAAACCGAGCCATTGCTCTGAGGTTAAGAATTCCCATGCATAGGTAATAGCATCACGTTTGAAGTAATCACCAAACGAGAAGTTACCCAACATTTCAAAGAAAGTATGGTGACGTGCAGTATAACCAACGTTATCTAAGTCGTTGTGTTTACCACCTGCGCGAACACATTTTTGTGAAGTTGTCGCACGGACATAATCACGTTTTTCTAGACCCAAGAAGCAGTCTTTGAACTGGTTCATACCCGCATTGGTAAATAGTAATGTTGGGTCATTCGCGGGAACGAGAGAACTCGATGCGACACGTGTATGACCTTTTGTTTCAAAGAAATGCAAAAAGGCTTCACGAATTTCAGCGGACGTCATAAAACGTGTACTCACAACAAGTCACTCCATCTAATCATTTTGGCTAAACGCATTAAATCAAATCTTTTAGAATAGTAAAACTGATTAATACGAGGCTGATAATTTAAAAACGCCAAATTATAACGAAAAATCAGGGTATGACCAACGATTTTAGCTATAAATCACGACAAATCTATGAAAATAAGTCTATGTTTGTTATATGCTTTCGGTGAGTAAATTGTGAGCATTTTTCCTGATTTTAAAGAAATTGCTTTATTCAAACCGAAAATAAAAGAGTGGTTTGTATTTTTCAAGATAAAAAATTGATTTTTAAAATATTTTATCTTAATGATACAAAATTAAATATCTAGAGTGCTTCATGCACCAATCCATCATCTTGGATCACATAATATGTGCCATTAAATTGGATTTTATAGCGTTTTTTGATGATTTGTTTTTGTGATTGACAACTTTCTCTATCCACTGTGTTGATCGTTTTTGTCGCCTGAATACGAATGTCCTGTAAACCGAAATGTGTTTGTGGATTTAAAATCAAAATTCGATCAACTGCTGAAAATACGCCTCCGCAGCCAATTTCTATTTCAGATGAATCATTTGTCATCAGGTCTAAAATTTTTCTAATTTTTTGCTTAGGTTGTAACTGAAGCAGTAATAAACGATCTTCTTGAGCTTTGATTCCTCCATATACCCTGTGAGATAACCTGATACCAAGTACATCTTGGTTTGTTAAGTTAGAAAAATGATGGGGATCAAATTCAATGCCTGTAAACTCGAAAGCATCAGATTCAATATTTTTTTCGATCACTGTGTGACTCATTGGCTGTGATAATGTGGGATCAATCAGGTAAAGCGTTAAATTAAAAGTTTCTAGGACATCATCTTCGTTATGTGGTGGAGTAGAAGTTAAGCGACTAATTGCCAAAGCAACTTTTTGCTGTTTTGAATCAAGGTTTAAGCAACTGATATAATTGTCATTATCTTCTGAATCTCGACTTTGTTTGAGGTGGTATTTTTGGAGTAGCTGGGTTTGCTGGCTTTGGGAGCAGAGTGAATAAGCTTCTGCTGCAAAGCTCAAATGGCATAAAAGCAGAAGGGAACAACACAGGAAAATATTTTTCATTGTTTTTATCGGCATGTAGCTAATTGTTTTTGAATTATATTTGAAAAATAGGTTGTTCAGCTATCATCACCATCTTGAATGTTTTAAGATAACGGACTCAATTTGGGGTTATTAGGAAATCAAGATCATGCAACGAATCGCAATTAACGGATTTGGGCGAATAGGGCGCAATGTTATTCGGGCATGGTTTGAAAATCCAAAACAATTTCATTTCGATATTGTTGCCATCAATGATATTGCCGATATTGAAACCTTGCTGCATTTGTTCAAATACGATTCAACACACGGGCGTTTTAAAGGCAAAGCGAAAATTGTTACTGAGCAGGGTGATCACTTTTTAGCAGTACAGAGCGCAGGGCAATCCTTAAAAATTCAAGTCTTCCGTGGTTCACAGCCAGAACAATTACCATGGGATCAACTCAATATTGATGTTGTGCTGGAATGTACAGGTTTGTTCCGTTCCCGCGAGGCAGCAACTCGACATTTAAATGCAGGCGCAAAGCGTGTGATTATTGGCGCTGCACCGTTTGATAGTGTTGATATTGCGGTGGTGTATGGTGTGAACCATTTAGATGTCAAAGCCAGCGATCAGATTATTTCGAGTGTGTCGTGTACTACACAGGCTTTAGTGCCATTAGTCAAAATTCTGGATGATCATTTTGGGATTGAAACGGCATTGATGACCGAGATACATGCAGTGACAGCCGATCAGTCGGTACTGGATCACGCTCACCGCGATTTGCGCCGTGCACGTGCAGCAGGACACAATATTATTCCAACCACATCGAGTGCTTTGGGTGCTTTAAAACGGGTGATGCCAAAAATGGCTGATCGAATTGATGGTTATTCAATTCGTGTACCGACCATTAATGTGGCTGCGATTGATTTAAGTTTTGTCGCTCAAAAAGCGGTGAGCATTGAGCAGCTTCACCATGTTTTAAAACATGCTGCCGATACTTATTATGCTGAGATTATGTCGGTCACCGACGAGGTCTTGGTGTCGAGCGATTTTAATCATTCACCAGAGTCATTAATTGTTGATTTTACTCAAACTATGGTGGTTGGACGTCAGGCAAAAGTCTTTGCATGGTATGATAATGAATGGGGTTATGCAAATCGCTTACTGGATTTGTGTGAGTCATTTACTGAACAATAAATAGGATATTGAATGATGATGTGGCTTTGGGGATTAACCATTCTATTAATGGTTGTGGTCATGGTGCTGGTTTGGTTGCAAGTCAAAAATCAGCGTCAGGATTTAAGTGATTTGAGTGAAAATCATCAGTTAAAACAGCAAGTAGCACATTTGGAAGATCATTTGAAAAAGACGTTGGAGATTATGCAGGATCTTGCCAAGAAAATGCATGTACAGCAAGAAGCGCTCGATCATACCAATGCTAAGCTTCAGAAATTAGAGAAACAGCAAATTGAAATGGTGAATATTTTAAGCAAAATGGTACAGCCTACTCAAAAATGAGTAGGTGTTTTTGATTCTAATCGCTATAACAAAACCATACGCAATGCTGCAGCAGAAAGCATGCTCACAATAACGGTGGGCAGTAGTGAGAAACGCGATGCTGCCAATAGCGTAATCGCCATTGCAATCACATCCACAATATTGTCTCGAACAAAATAAGGGGCAATGACCGAAATTAGTACGCAGCCCGGAACAACTTCTAAAATTCGTTTTTGACGGGCGCTTAGCGTTCTGTTTTTAAGTAAGATGTAGCCAAGCACACGTGTGGAATAAGTGGTTAATGCGACACAAATAATGGCTAATAACGTCATACCGTGAATCATTCTGCATCATCTCCTACAAAAAAGAATGCTGAAGCAATCCCGAAAATTGCGCCAATTGGCACATACCAGCCTTCTGGCAAATACAGATAAGCAATGACGGCTGCAATTAAACTGACTAACCATGGTCGAGCTGCTGCAACACCTTGCCACATGCCACGAATGAGCACTAAAAACACTGCAGGGAATGCCATATCAAAGCCCCAGCGCGTAATGTCGCCAATGACAGGGCCAACTGCGCCACCAAGTGCTGTACAGGAAATCCACATCGCATATAAGGCAAAACAGATTCCTGAGTAAAAAGCCATATTGAATCGTTGGCTGAGTGGGTATTGTGAGTTTTGCTGAGCATTGGCCATGCCCATCGCCCAACTTTCATCACACATGAAAAATAAAGCAGGTAAGACTTTTTTATTGGGTAAATGCTTTAGATAAGGAACAAGGCTCGCCCCCATCAGTAGATGACGGCTGTTCACTAAAAATGTGACAAACATCAGCATGAAAATTTGCGGTGGATTGGTCCACATTTCCAAAATAGCAAACTCTGAACCTCCCGCGAAATTCAAACCTGTGAGTAATGGAATTTCGAGCAGGCTCAGACCTTTCTGAGTGGCTTGCGTGCCGAGAACCATGGCAAAGGGAACCATGCCAATTAGAATGGGAATTGACGCTTTTAAGCCACGTTTAAAGTCAACAAACTCACTCGAATCATTCAAGCTTTGCGCGGTATTTTTAAGCGTCAACATGTCCATATACCTAATTGGGGGAACCAAAAAACTGAAAAACAGTTTATGGTAATGCTGACAGCATTTGGAGCTAAATTTAGCGTTGATTTTATTTAATTTAGTAGATTATGCTAATAAAATAACAAATTTTGGTATTAAAATGCTGAGGCTGTGATGGATCAAATTGATAGACGAATTTTGCAAGCATTACAACATGATGGAAAATTACAAAATAACGAATTGGCTCAGCGGGTCGGTTTGTCCGCATCACCATGTTTGAGACGTGTGAAACAGCTTGAAGATGATGGTGTGATTGAAAAATATGTGGCGTTGATTGATCCAGCTAAAGTCAATTTGGGCTTAACTGTATTTGCACGTATCTGGTTAAAAGAACAGTCGGCCTATACAGTCAATCATTTTGTTGAATCCATTAAGGATTTACCTGAGGTGGTGGAATGTCAGCTCATGGCGGGAGATTGTGATTTTTTCTTGAGAATTGTGGTATCTGATTTGGAGGCTTACCGTCAATTTCAGATTCAGCGGCTTAATAAGATTACAGGCATTCAAAATGTGAAAACCGAGATTCCTTTACAGAAGCTAAAGTTAACCACAGAGTTGCCGATTTATTAAGTTAAATGATGATCTGTAGATCGATGCTTGAAGGGGGGCATAGTCTTCAAGCATTGATGAAATTATTCTCGGTTTAAAAAGCCTTCCTGAATATCTTCAGGTAGGTCAGCATGCCACCATGTATAAATACTGTTTTTAATCTCTTGATCTTGTTCAGGATCATTGAAGGGTTCATCATCTTCACGAATTAATTCATCACCCTCAAATTTAAACCAAAATTCCCATGGATCATCATCGCCACAGCCCCAAGCTTGAATATGAATTTCAGGTACAAGTGCTTTGATAAATTGGATAATTTCTTCCATAAATTCATCACCAGAAGAACCGTGTACAAAATGTGCAATCGAAAAGCCTGAGATGGTTGATAGGCTTTCAGGACTCAGATCGTCCCCTAGACTGTCTACAAGATCTAAAATGTCAGTTGCAAGCTCAGAACCTTCTTCAGAATGAATTTCGCTTGCCAGTTGAATGAATTGTCCTGAATCACCATGATGTTCTGTCAATAAACGATTTAATTTCGCCATGATTTGAGTATCAGGGTGTTTGTAATACAAATTGCTATGCAGTTCCATATCTGTTCTCTAAAAATTTGCTGTAGGAGCCAAACCGCTTTTTTACTGTTAATTGTGTATTATTTAAATTATAAAAAATAAAGATGATATTTTTTGAAGTCAATTAAAATCAACATAAACTATTATATAGATTTGATAAAAGATCAAATGTTGAGAGGATGTCGTATTGTTGATCTACTCAGTTGGACTGACCTGACGGACAACGCTATCCACAGAATATTGTCCCCAGTCTGAAAGCTGTTCAATAAAATGATTGAGTGCCGAATGCTCGAAATGCCCAACCAGCATATAACACGCTGAGCCTGAAACTTTAAAACAGCTTTCAATCTGTTCAAATTGCTGAGTAAAAGCTTCAAATTCAGCAAATCGATTATTTTGCATCATCACACGGATAAACTGGGTTGCATGGTGTTGAATGACAATACTGTATTTTTGAATCAAACCTTCATCTTGCATTTTGGCAATGCGTTGCCCAACGGCTTGTCCTGTTCGGTGCACCATTTCTCCAATTTCTTTATGCGACAGGCGGGAGTCATTTTTTAATATGGTCAAGATTTTGGTGTCAATGGGATCTAAAGACATGTGAAAGCCTGATAATTTTCAAGATGAAAGAAATGAGTCATACATTCTTTCATGCGGATCTGCGTTTCGCTAGTGCATTTCCTTAATCTACAGGTAGATTCAACAGATTGAGGAAATGAATGTGAAAAAGACTGCATTATTGGTGATTGATGTTCAAAATGATTATTTCTCAGCAGGTAAGATGGCACTTTTTGCGCCTGAACACGCCTTGGAAAATATTCAGCGTTTAGAAAAAGCATTTCATCAGGCACAAGCGCCGATTATTTATATTCAACATATTGCGGCTTCTCCTGAAGCCCCATTTTTTGTTGCGGGCACTCATGGTGTCAAATTGCATGCAGATTTGGCAATCAACTCAGCATCTATCATTGTTGAAAAGCAGTTTCCAAATAGCTTTTTTCGGACGAATTTAAAAGAAATCTTGGATCAATTGGGGGTTGAACGGGTGATCGTTACAGGCATGATGACGCATATGTGTGTTGATGCGACCTCGCGTGCTGCGGCTGAATATGGTTATCAGCCGATTGTAATTGCCGATGCAACGGCGACAAAAGATTTAGAATATGCAGGGCGAACAGTGATTGCCAATGATGTGCAAACTGCATATTTGTCATCTTTTCAAATGTTTGCAAAAATTGAAACGACACAGAAATATTTGAGTCATACAGCATGATTAAAATAATCAAAAGATAAAAATCTCAGTGCATGTGTGTATCTTACGTGCTAGACTAGGAGAAATCGGGTGTGTTCCCGATTTTTTTATGCGGATCATTTCCGCGCAGACAAAATTTAGGTTTACAACATGCCCATTTCAGAGACATGGTTATTACCTGATGGTGTAGCTGATGTATTACCGGAACAAGCGCAAGTCGTAGAAGCTTTGCGTCGTAAAGCATTAGATTTCCTCGCATCGCGTGGTTATCAGCTGGTGTACACGCCATTTATCGAATACATCGAATCTTTATCTTCCCTTTCCGAATCGAATCAAGATTTAGACTTAGCCACATTTAAAGTGATTGATCAGCTTTCTGGTCGATTACTGGGTGTTCGTGCCGATATGACACCACAAGTGGCACGTATCGATGCGCATGTGCGTCCAGTTCAAGGTGTAGCGCGTTATTGCTACGCAGGTACGGTATTACATACAAAACCACAAGGGTTTAATACCTCCCGCGCACCTTTACAGCTAGGTGCAGAATTGTTTGGACATGACAGTATTGATGCCGATGTAGAAATGGTTGATGTCATGTTGAGTTTGATCGAAACTGCTGGACTGATTGAAAGCGTGCATCTAGATTTAGGGCATGTTGGATTATTCCGTAGTTTGGTGAAACTTGCTGGATTGAATAAAGAAACAGAACGACATTTGTCTGATCTTTATCAGCGTAAAGCACTGCCTGAGTTGGCAGAATTTACCCAGTCAATCAGCTTTGGCTCAGATTTTTATGCACTTGGACGTTATTCAAGTGATTTAGATGCATTGCAAGCGAATTTAAGCCCTGCAATCTTGGCTGATGCAGCGTTTAAACAGGCACTAGAAGCTGTCATTACCACGCATGCACAAATTCGTGCACGCTGGAAAAACCTGAATATTGGTATCGATGTCGTTGAGTTACGTTCGTATCATTATCATACAGGTTTAATGTATGCAGTTTATGCACCAAACCGTGCTGCACCACTGGCTCAAGGTGGACGTTATGACGGAATTGGTGAGCACTTCGGTCGTGCGCGTCCTGCAACTGGTTTTAGTTGTGACTTGTATGCACTATGTGCAGGTCAGTTTCAGCAGGTGACCACTGTGGTTGCGCCGAAAGGAATTGATGCAGATTTGGTAGAAGCAATTGGACAGGCTCGAGCACAAGGCTTAAGTGTAATTCAATTGTTGGGTAATGATGATTTAAACTCGGTGCCATACGCAACTCACCAGTTGGTGCAGGTTGCAGGTCAGTGGACCATCGAGAAAATTTAATCGCTCAATCAGGTGTTCATGTCACTTGATTCAGTTTTCAATTTTAACAGCATGATGTAATGAGGCTATTATGGGCAAGAATGTTGTGGTACTCGGTACCCAATGGGGCGACGAAGGTAAAGGTAAAATCGTTGACCTGCTCACAGATCAAGCGGCTGCGGTCGTTCGTTATCAAGGCGGACACAATGCAGGACATACACTTGTCGTTGGTGGTAAAAAAACTGTATTGCACCTCATTCCATCAGGTATTTTACGTGAAAACGTATTGTGCTTAATTGGCAACGGTGTTGTGCTTTCGCCTGCTGCATTGATTGAAGAAATGAGCATTTTGGAAAAAGAAGGCGTGCCTGTTAAAGAACGTCTACGTATTTCTCCAAACTGTCCACTGATTCTTCCAAACCATATTGCATTAGACCAAGCACGTGAGAAAAAACGTGGTAATGCAAAAATCGGTACAACAGGTCGTGGTATCGGCCCTGCATACGAAGATAAAGTTGCTCGTCGTGCTGTCCGTGTTGCTGACTTGGTTCGTGGTGGTGAGCATCTTACTGCACAATTAACTGAGTTGCTTGAATACCATAACTTCCAGTTAACCCAATTCTACGGTGTAGAAGCAGTTAAACTTGAAGATGTGCTTGCACTTTGCGATCAATGGCGTGAAGTGGTTGCTCCATTAGTTATGGACGTAACAACTGAATTGCATAACTACCGTAAAAATGGTCAAAACATCATGTTTGAAGGTGCTCAAGGCTCACTTCTTGATGTTGACCACGGTACATATCCGTATGTAACGTCTTCAAATACCACTGCTGGCGGCGTAAGCTCAGGTTCAGGTCTTGGTCCATTACATTTAGACTATGTGCTTGGTATTACCAAAGCTTACACAACACGTGTGGGTGCAGGTCCATTCCCAACAGAACTTGTTTACAATGCAGCTGCAGATGAAGGCGATGCAATCGGTAAACATTTGGGTACTGTAGGTCATGAATTTGGTGCTTCAACTGGTCGTCAACGTCGTTGTGGCTGGTTCGATGCTGAAATCCTACGCCGTTCGGTAGACGTAAACTCGCTTTCTGGTATTTGCTTGACGAAGCTTGACGTTCTAGATGGCTTGGAAGAAGTAAAAATCTGTGTAGGCTATGAAGCAGCAGATTCTGGTTGTGTTGGTTCTTCTGATGCGCTTGCATACGAAACTTTAAAACCAATCTATGAAACACTTCCAGGTTGGTCTGAGTCAACTGTAGGTGCGACAAGCTTCGAACAGCTTCCTGCAAATGCGGTGGCTTATATCAAACGTATCGAGCAGTTAATTGAATGTCCAATTGACATTATTTCAACTGGTCCAGACCGTGCAGAAACAATTGTTTTACGTCATCCATTCTCTGCATAATGCATAGATGTTGACTAAAAACCGCGATCTTGAGTCGCGGTTTTTTTTGGCTCGACCAAAGTTCACTTTATCTAGTGATCATTCTGTATAACACTCCAATAAAACCGTATAAATTGGATAGGGATGCCAATGCAATTACAGCCGAATATTTCTAAAACGATTTTTTATTCTTTTTTATTTGCTTTGGGTGGTGCGCCAACGCTTGCGATGTTGATTGCATCACAACAGACCCGTGATCCACATCTATTAATGTCTGCCTTTGTTGGCTTGAGTGTAGTGTTAGTCTGTATTTTTGTACCCATTGTATTGATACAAAATACATTTTTATTGGCTAAGCGTCGTAATTTAAAATTGGAAGATCGGCTTAAAGGTTTATCTAATATTTATTTTGCTTTAAATATTGGTTGTCTGATTTTCTGGATTTTATTTATGTTTAAAATGATTTAAGTTTACATAAATATAATATTTTATTTAAGAAGCTAATATTTTGATGATTTAGCATCTTATATAATAAACCTCTTTCATGATTGCTTAGATCAGAGCAAAGCTGAAATATATTTCAATACAGCCTATAAAGCTGCACAGGAATTATGAAATAAATTTAATGTTTGAATATTCAGCTATTTGAGTATAAAAAATTTAAAATTGGAGTGTTCTTAACATGAACAATAAACTCATTTTGAGCTTAGGGTTGGTCACAATCGTCAGTTTTTCTGGATGTACGACTATTGCAGATATGAGTGGTGCAGATTCAGCAACGTTAAATGCAAATGCTGCAACTACTTTCTCAAAAATGAGAACCGAAGCACAGCAAAAAGGTCAGCTAGATACCTCTTCAAATACTTATCGACGTATTAATGCCGTACTGTTAAGAATGCAACCATATGCCAATCAGGCGAACCAGACAGGGCAAGCATTCCAGTGGCAACTGGCGGTCTTAAAATCCGATGAGATTAATGCCTATGTTGCACCGGGTGGCAAAGTGGTGTTTTATACAGGCATCGTCAATAAACTTAACTTGACCGATGCTGAGATTGCCGCAGTGATGGGGCATGAAATGACTCATGCTTTGGAAGAACATTCTAAAAATAAACTGGGTGCACAGGCATTGACCAGTTTAGCTGTGAATGTAGGTAAATCTTATGTGGGGGATGCCGCAGGTGGTCTAGGTGCTACAGCTTTAGATCTTGGCAGTCAGGTGGGTGTAGGTTTACCTTACTCTCGAAGCCTAGAAAGTCGTGCTGATTATGGCGGTTTAATGTTGATGGCGAAAGCAGGTTATAACCCACAAGCTGCGATTACTTTGTGGGAAAAAATGAATAAGTTAGAGGGTGCAGGTGGTCCAGCATTTATGTCGACGCACCCTTCAAATTCACAACGTATTGATGCAATGCGTAAGAACTTGCCTGCTGCAATGGCTGTATATAATAGCCGTCGATAACAGCACTAAAATTAAAAAAGGATGCAAAAGCATCCTTTTTTTATGGAGCAGGGTTCGGTTGATGTTTATGAATAGCTTCAATTTCTAGCAAAATTTCTTCATTGAGTTCGAGATCAAACGCAGCAATATTTTCTTTGAGTTGTGACATAGAGGTCGCACCAATAATGGTACTGGTCACAAAAAACTGTTGTTTGATAAATGCAAGTGCGAGTTGAGTGAGTGTTAAACCATGTTTTTCTGATATTTGTGCATATTGTTCAGTCGCCCATTCACACTCAGGGTTGGTGTAACGGCTAAAGCGTGAGAATAAGGTAATACGACCATTGTCAGGTTTTGCACCATGACGGTATTTTCCTGTGAGCATACCAAAAGCCAGTGGCGAATAGGCAAGTAAGCCGACACCTTCATATTTGGCAATTTCAGACATGCCCACTTCATAGGTTCGGTTCAATAAGCTATATGGGTTTTGTACAGTCACAAATTTGCTGAGATTCATTTTTTCTGCCAAGTGCAGAAACTTCATCGTCCCCCAAGGTGTTTCATTCGACAAACCAATAAAACGAATACGCCCTTTTTGAATTTCCTGATGCAGTGCATCAAGTGTTTCTTCTAAAGCAGTCAGGTCATGTTCATGTTTGGCGGCGAGCTGATTGCCAAAACCAAGATGCCCAAAAAAATTAGTATGACGTTCTGGCCAGTGTAACTGATACAGGTCAATATAATCGGTTTGTAAGCGCTTGAGTGAGTCATCTAAAGCTTGTTGAATATCTTTGTGGTTAAAGCGGGTTAGACCTTGGCGAATGGAGCTGCCACCAAAACTTGGTCCAGCAATTTTTGAAGCGAGAAAAAGTTGCTCACGCTTGCCATGTTGTCCAATCCAGTTGCCAATAATCTGTTCTGTTGCACCTTGTGTTTCAGCTTTTGGTGGTACAGGATACATTTCTGCGGTATCCCAAAAATACAAGCCCTGATCAAGCGCATAATTAAGCTGTTCAAAAGCTTCGGCTTGAGTATTTTGCTCACCAAAGGTCATGGTGCCTAAGCAAATCTCGGGAAGTTGGATACCTGTATGGGCAAGTGGATTGAATTTCATGAAGATACCTCTGTCTAATTGTGATTATTAGGCTTAAATAAAAAAGCAAATCCGAAGATTTGCTTTAGCTGATCAACTGATTATGCAGAATGATCGGAGTTTTCAGAATTTTCTAGTGCGCTATCGTAAATCAGAATCGCTTTACCCTCAGTTTCAATCATTCCTTGATCTTCAAGAGATTTAAGGACTCGCCCAACCATTTCACGAGAACAACCGACAATACGTCCGATTTCCTGACGTGTAATGCGGATTTGACGACCATTTGGTAGTAGCATTGCTTCAGGTTGATTGGCAAGTTCAATTAAGCAACGTGCGATACGACCTGTCACATCAATAAATGCCAAGTCGGTCATTTTACGGGTGGTGTTTTTCAGGCGGCGTGCCAATTGAGCAAAAACAGCATAGCTTAGGTCAGGATACTGTTTGCTTAACTCTAAAAAATTTTCATACGAAATTTCTGCAATTTCACAGACTTCACGAGTACGGACTTCAGCGGTACGTAGCGGTTCAGCTTCAAATAATCCCATCTCGCCAAAAAAATCACCTGCATTGAGGTAAGCAACCACGATTTCACGATCGTCGTCTTCTTTAAGTAAAATAGAAACAGAACCTTTTAGGATTAAATATAAAGATTTCGATTCGCTACCTACCTCAACGATGCTCATGCGCTTCGGGTAACGGTTAATATATGCGCGTTTTAATAAAGCCTTAACCGATTCTGGCAAATGGTTAGGAGAAAGTGCATCGTTCGCGAATGGAAAGAGATTAGCCGACATGATTCTTTGTTCCAAAAAAATAAAAAAGCAAAAGGTAACTTTTGGTCTCTGTTAATATATGTAGGAAAATTCCTTCTCTAAATAAATTGTGTTAGTGTACTAGCACACAGTAATCTATATTTTTTTTTAGGTAGTTGCAATGCGATCAACAGTTCAATGGCTCGAGAATGTTGCATTTGAAGCAAAGTCTGAGAGTGGTCATAGCGTAATCATGGATGGGGCACCTGCTTATGGCGGTGAAAATCGTGGTGCACGCCCTATGGAACTGATTTTAATGGGACTCGGTGGCTGCGCATCGTTTGATATTGTAACCATTCTAAAAAAAGCCCGTCAGGACATTGATGGTGTTGAATGTCAGCTACAAGCAGAACGTGCAGATGAAGTTCCTGCCGTATTTACTAAAATTCACCTCCACTTTGTGGTGACAGGTAAAGCGCTCAAAGAAAAACAAGTGTCAAAAGCTGTGGAATTATCGGCAGAAAAATACTGCTCAGCCAGCAAAATGCTCTCAAGTGGTGGCGTAGAAATTACTCACGACTTTGAAATTGTCGAAACTGCCGAATGAGCAACCAAAAAACCAGTTCACATTGAACTGGTTTTTTTTGATGCAAAAAATTTAGAAAATAGGCTTGAAAATGTTTAAGGCTAGCCACATATTAACACTGAATTACACGTGATTATTTTAAAATAAATATATGAAAAATATTAAAAAATAATTTGAAATCTATCGAACTATTCCCATTTATACATTAAGTAGTAAATGAATGATGAGGTATAACAATAATGCGTTTTGAAAAATTTACCAATCGATTGCAACAGGCTCTATCCGATGCACAATCTCTAGCAATGGGCAAAGATCATACTGCAATCGATAATATCCATATTTTGGTGACACTGCTTGAAGAGGCTTCAAATCTCAGCCTGTTACAGCAAGCAGGTGCACGTATACCAGAACTGAAACAGAAGTTGGAGCAAGCTTTAAGCAATGCTGCAACAATATCTAATCCAACAGGAGATGTTAATCTCAATCCCGATGCGGTCAAAATGCTGAATTTGGCAGATCGATATGCACAAAAAGCAGGGGATGAGTTTATTTCAACGGATTGGGTGATGCTGGCCTTAGCTGAAGTAGGTTCTACCAAAACCATTTTAACGAGTGTAGGCGTAACCGTTGAAGGATTGCGCAAAGTAATCGAATCGATTCGAGGCAATGAAAAAGTCATGAGCAATAATCACGAAGATCAACGTGACTCTTTAAATAAATATACCATTGACCTGACTGAACGTGCAGCGTCAGGCAAGCTTGACCCAGTGATTGGTCGTGATGATGAAATTCGCCGAACCATTCAGGTGTTGTCACGCCGTACTAAAAACAATCCAGTGCTGATTGGTGAGCCAGGTGTAGGTAAAACTGCCATTGTTGAAGGTTTGGCACAGCGCATTATTAATGGTGAAGTACCCGAAAGTCTGAAAGGTAAACGAGTTTTATCTTTAGATTTAGGTTCACTGTTGGCAGGTGCGAAATATCGTGGTGAATTTGAAGAGCGGTTAAAAGCTGTTTTAAACGATTTGGCCAAACAAGAAGGGCAAGTCATTTTATTTATTGATGAATTACATACTTTGGTTGGTGCGGGTAAAACTGATGGTGCGATGGATGCAGGGAATATGTTGAAACCTGCGTTGGCACGTGGTGAATTACGTTGTGTCGGTGCAACCACGCTTGATGAATATCGCCAATATATTGAAAAAGATGCAGCACTTGAGCGTCGTTTCCAAAAAGTTCTGGTCGATGAACCGAGCGTTGAAGATACCATTGCGATTTTACGTGGTTTAAAAGAACGCTATGAAGTGCATCACGGTGTAAAAATTCTTGACTCCGCGATTATTGCAGCAGCGAAAATGTCACATCGTTATATCACTGACCGTCAACTGCCAGATAAAGCAATTGACTTAATTGATGAAGCAGCTTCACGGATTAAAATGGAGCTTGATTCTAAGCCTGAAGCTTTGGATAAACTAGATCGCCGTTTAATTCAGCTCAAAATGCAGCTTGAAGCTGTGAAAAAAGATGAGGATTCAGGTAGCAAAGCAGAAGTTGCTCATTTAGAGAAACAAATTATTGAAGTTCAAAAAGAATACAATGATTTGGAAGAAATCTGGAAAGCTGAAAAAACTTTAGCAGAAGGTGATAAAAAAGCACAGGTTGAGTTAGATAAAGCGCGTGTTGCTTTAGAAAAAGCCATTCGTGATGGTGATTTGGCAGAAGCAAGCCGTTTACAGTATGGCGTGATTCCAGAGTTACAAAAACAGTTGGCACAAGACGAAGCGGTTGAAGAAGAGGCCGAAGAACCAAAACTGTTGCGTAATAAAGTCACTGAAAATGAAATTGCGGAAGTAGTCAGTGCTGCAACAGGTATTCCTGTGTCTAAAATGCTACAAGGTGAACGTGAAAAACTCCTGCATATGGAAGAGTTTTTACATAACCGTGTGGTTGGACAAGATGAAGCTGTGGTCGCAGTATCGAATGCGGTACGTCGTTCACGTGCTGGATTGTCCGATCCAAACCGACCAAGTGGTTCGTTCTTGTTCTTAGGGCCAACAGGGGTGGGTAAAACTGAATTAACCAAAGCATTGGCAAACTTCCTGTTTGATAGTGACGATGCCATGATTCGTATTGATATGAGTGAGTTCATGGAGAAACACTCTGTGAGCCGTTTGGTCGGTGCACCTCCAGGGTATGTCGGTTATGAAGAGGGCGGTGTGTTAACAGAAGCTGTGCGTCGTAAGCCGTATAGTGTGGTGCTGTTTGATGAAGTTGAAAAAGCCCATCCAGATGTTTTCAATATTTTATTGCAAGTTTTGGATGATGGCCGCTTAACTGATTCGCAAGGCCGAGTGGTGGACTTTAAAAATACTGTCATTGTAATGACATCAAACTTAGGCTCACAAGATGTCCGTGAGTTAGGTGAGCATGCGAAAGACGATGAAATTCGTACGGTAGTTATGAATGCGGTCAGTCAGCATTTCCGTCCAGAATTTATTAACCGTATTGATGAATTGGTGATCTTCCATTCACTCAAAAAAGCGCAAATTCGTGGTATTGCGGATATTCAGCTTAGTCGTTTACGCAGTCGCTTGGCGGATAAAGATATGAGCTTAACGGTTGAAGACAGTGCATTTGATGCATTGATTGATGCTGGTTTTGATCCAATCTATGGTGCGCGTCCACTGAAACGTGCTATTCAGCAGCAAGTTGAAAATAGCTTGGCGCAAAAGATCTTGTCAGGCGAATTTTTGCCAGGTGACAATATTCTGATTGGCTCTGAAAATGGACATTTACAATTTAGTAAGCTCAAACTGAGCTAATATGCCTTGCTGAGAAATATAAAGTCCATACTCAAAAATTTGAGTATGGACTTTTTATTGTGGATGAAATAAGAACAAAAGTTGTATTTTTGTAAAAATATCGTATGCTATAGCCATAAACATAATCAAACAAAGCATATTATTTTTAGAGAATCTTGACTATGCAGAAAAAAGGAATGATTGTTGCACTGGGTGCAATTTTGGTCAGTGGTGCAGTAGGTGCAAATTTTTACGCAGATCACCGTCTAAAAACGTATTATGCTGAACTCAATAAAAATAACGGCATATTTCAGAAACAGGATGCTCAGCTCAATATGGGGTTATTCTCAGGCGATGCACATTGGTCTTATAAAATTGTTCCCAATCCATGCCAGCCAAATAATTCAGTTGTGATTAAAGGGGTTGATCATATTCAGCGCTCTTGGAACGGTTATCATATTCAGTCTGATATTAATGCGGAATTACAGGGCAAGAAAAGTGCAGATATTTATCGCTGGGTATTAAAAAATCAGGCACTACTTAAGTTAGATGCTCAACTAAATTGGTTGGGTACAGTGAATATGAAAATCACAAGCCCTCCAATTGATGAACAACGTGATGACTTCCAGTTTGTTTGGAATGGGGTTAATGGCACGGCAAAATTAAAAAAAGAAAATGGTCAGTATACGATGACCGAAGCTGATCTTAATATGCCTGGTTTTACTGTACGCAATGGTAACAATTATTTTAGTTTACAAAGTATGCAGTTGAAGACCGATCATAGTTTGCTCACAGATAAGCTGCAGTCTGGAAAAACAGAATTTTCTATTCAAAAAATGGTTGTGTTAGATCAAAGAGCAGGAAAGCATCTGAATCTCGACATAGACAAATTTAAATTAAATATAGATCTTGATGTTCAAGACAAAGAAACCATGCTCAAGATGGTAATGTCGATCGATAATATATCTGCCGATACGAAAAAACTGACCAATATGCGCTTTAATATCAATTATATGGGAATTGATACACCCGCATTAGCAGAATTTGTGCGCTTAGCAAATCAAGAGTCGGCAGTATGTAATGCAACTCAGAACAGTCAACAACAGGTCTTAGAGAATCAGTTATTAAAAATCTTGGCACATGGGTTTAGTTTTGAATCAAAAGGCAACCAAATTGAATTTGGTAATGGCAAAATGACCGCAGATCTTAATGGTAAGTTTCTACCAAATAGTTATGCCAACTTAGATGAATTACGTGTCAAAGTGCCGCAAGTTTTCCAATTAGATGCAAAAGCCAGTGTCGATAAGCAACTATTACGCAGTATGATGATGGCATCAGGAAAAATGCCTTCAGGAATGTCTGAGCAAGATTATGACCGTGCAGTGACTCAGGCAGCACAGGTAGTACATGCTAAAGTAAATGCAAATAGTATTGATTTTGCAGTGAAATATGAAAATGGTCAGACGACCTATCCTTAAATTTTGCAGATAAAATAAAAAATGCCAAGCAATTGCTTGGCATTTTTTTTGATACGGCTCGTTTAGTTAACTAAATGCTGGATTTTCCACGCACGGTGGATTTTCTGATTACGCTTGAAGTCAGGACCAATGGTTTCATTGGTGATTTCTTGGATATCAAACATCGCTTCAATTTCTTCATCAAGCTCAAAGCCACGATAGTTGTTCGAGAAGTACAATGTTCCATCTGAGCTTAAACGGTTCATGGCACGTTTAATCAAAGAAACATGGTCACGTTGTACGTCAAATGTGCCATAGAATTTCTTTGAGTTTGAGAAAGTTGGTGGGTCAATAAAGATCAGGTCATATTGCTCATGACCTTCTTTGAGCCACTCGAAACAGTCACTGATAAAGAACGCATGTTGTTCATCAGCATGATCTACAGTAAGACCATTTAAAACAAAGTTTTCTTTTGACCAGTTGATGTAAGTGTTTGACAGGTCGACGCTGGTTGTACTTGCTGCACCGCCAAGCGCTGCATGCAGGCTTGCGGTAGAGGTGTAGCTGTACAAGTTCAAGAAATGTTTGCCTTTGGCTTCTTGGGCAATGCGTAAACGAATTTGACGGTGATCGAGGAACAGACCTGTATCCAGATAGTCCGTCATGTTGACTAAAATCTTGGCTTTACCTTCTTTTACAATAAAGCGTTTAGATGCAGTACTTTGTTTGGTGTACTGCGTCTTACCTTCTTGGCGGGCGCGAGTTTTAATGAAAATCGCATCACGACCAAGACCTGTCACTGCGCGAATCGCAGTAAGCGCAAGGTTAAAGCGTTTTTTGGCTTTTTCAGGGTCAATTTTTTTCGGTGGCGCATATTCTTGAACATGCAAGCGGTCGCCATAAACGTCAATTGCCACGTTAAAATCTGGCAAATCTGCATCGTACAGACGTAAGCAATAGACATTTTCGTTGGTTGCCCATTTTTTTAAGGCTTGCATATTTTTTTGTAGACGATTGGCAAAATCTTGTGCGCCTTCAATTTCTTCAAACTGCTGTGGCTGCCACGTTGCAAGGAAAGGCTGCGTATGAACTTGTGGCTTGATTTGACCTAAACGAATGTAAATTGGAAGTTTACCATTCATTAAACGCAAAGTTTCAGGTTGGCTAAATGCCAACACATCGGCTTGTTCAACCTGAGAAGCAATCACGGCTGCGTATTGATTTGGGAAAGTTTCCTGTAATTTTGCAGACAACCCCAGATATAAAGCACGGTTAGACGCTTTATCCCCCAAACGCTCACCATATGGTGGGTTGGTCACGATCATCGCAGATTTGCTGCTGTCAAACTCTGGCCAGTCTGCAAGAGTACGCTCTTCAATTTGAATTGCATCAAGCAGTTTTTCAAAACCTGCTGCCATGATGTTTTGACGCGTTGCTTTCACGGCTTCCCAGTCTGCATCATACGCATAGAACTGCGGTAAAGGCTGTTCGAGTGCAGCTTCATGGCGCTCTGCTGCTTCCGCTTTAATGCCCATCCACAATTCATGGTCATGACCATGCCAACCGTTGAAACCAAAACGACGAACTAAACCCGGCGCACGATCGGTTAAAATCATCAATGCTTCAATAATAAATGTGCCTGAACCACACATTGGATCAAGGAAAATTTCAGGGCGACGCTGTGCCAGTTTGGCTTTATTTAAAATTGCTGCTGCCAAGTTTTCTTTAATTGGGGCATCGGTCATATAACGACGGTAGCCACGTCTGTGCAGTGAATCACCCGACAAATCTAGGCAATAAGTATGTTCTGTTTTACCTGCCAAAACATACAAGGTAATTTCTGGCTGTTTGGTATCAATACTTGGACGACGACCGACTGCTTCCATGAAGCTGTCAACGACACCATCTTTCACGCGCAAAGTCGCAAACTGCGTGTTGACCTTAATTTCACGTTCAGCGTGTAAACGAATGGCAAACGTGCTTTGTGGTGCAAAAATTAAAGACCAGTCAAAGCTGATCGCACCTTCATAGAGTTCTTCCGCAACATCACGGGCATCGTGAGTATGTTCAAGTTCATAGGTATGAATAGGCAAGAGGACACGAGAAGCCAAACGTGACCACATGCAAATGCGATAGGCGTGTTCCAATGTGCCTTTGAAAATTAAACGTCCAGCTAGGCGCTCAATATTTTGAATCCCCAACTCTTGTAATTCTTCTTGGAGTAAGGTTTCAAGTCCATCTGCACAGGTAACCCAATATGTAGAAAGACGAGGTTTCGAAGTCATGTAAATTTCCAAAAGCAGCAAAGCAAACGGCTATTTTAACGTATTTTTTACAGGAAAACTTGTGGATTAAAATGACAGAACCGATTTTTTAAAAATGAGGTGAATCTTGGTGGAATAATTCGGTTTTAAAGCTGTATTTTCTCAAAAATCAGTGGTTAAAAATACGCCTTTAAAAGCATCATTTTTTCGATGTGAATGAGAATTCAGCATTAGAAGCCTTTGATCTTGGTGATAAAAATTTAATTGTTGAAAACTTCAACTGCCCGCGAGATAAAATTATCTGTATAATGCGTTAACTTAATGTACAAGGAATCTCTCATGCATTTGGCTGCATTGCATAGTCCGAGTCAGATTCAACTCAATGAACATGGCAATCTTAAGCATTTCTTGACCATCGAAGGTCTTTCCAAACAGACCCTCACCAAAATTCTTGATACAGCACAGACCTTTATCAACGAAAATAATCAATTGATTACCTCGCCACTTTTAGAAGGGCGCACGGTCATGAATCTTTTCTTCGAGAACTCGACTCGTACCCGTACCACTTTTGAGGCGGCAGCAAAACGTCTTTCTGCCAACGTATTGAATATTGATATTGCACGTTCAAGTACTTCAAAAGGTGAAACGCTGCGCGATACGCTGTGGAATCTTGAAGCCATGGCAGCCGATATTTTTGTGGTTCGTCATTCATCTTCAGGTGCAGCGCATTTTATTGCCAAAGATGTTTGTCCACATGTTGCGATTATTAATGCGGGTGATGGTCGTCATGCACATCCAACCCAAGCCATGCTCGACATGCTCACCATTCGCCGTGAAACCAAAAAGCCATTTGAAGCTTTAAGTGTGGCGATTATTGGCGATATTAAACACTCACGTGTGGCGCGTTCTGACGTTGCTGCTTTGCAGACTTTAGGCTGTAAAGATATTCGTGTGATTGGGCCAAACACATTGTTGCCAGTAGGTTTTGAAGAGTACGGTAGCGAAGTTCGCCTGTTCAACAATATGGACGAAGGCATTAAAGACTGTGATGTGATCATTACTTTGCGTATTCAGAATGAACGTATTGATTCGCCTGCACTGGCATCACAATCTGAATTCCACAAAATGTACGGCTTGAATGAAGCTCGCCTTGCGATGGCAAAACCTGATTGTATCGTCATGCACCCAGGCCCAATGAACCGTGGTGTTGAAATTGCATCAAGCATTGCCGATGGTCCACAGTCGGTGATTTTGCATCAGGTGACCAATGGTATTGCCGTACGTATGGCTGTACTGGCGTTGGCGATGCAAGGTCAGTTGCAAGACAAGGGTTTAATTGAAGCAATTTCGGCATAAGGGCGAGACACATGAGTCGTGTAAAAATTGAAAATGTACGTGTGTTAGATCCAGTTCAACAAACAGACCACGTCGAAACAATTTATTTAGATCAGGGTAAACGTGTTGCCGAATTGACAGAAGTTGATCAGGTGATTGACGGTCAAGGCAAATGGCTCATGCCAAGTATGGTGGATTTGTGTGCACGTTTGCGTGAACCAGGTCAGCAGCAACACGGGACATTAAAATCTGAAGGTCAGGCTGCGCGTGAAAATGGGATTTTGCATGTTATTACCCCGCCAGATTCAAAACCGATTGTGCAAGACAATGGTGCTTTGATTCAGGGTTTGGTGGAAAAAGCATGGCAAGATGGCAAAATTCATTTGCATATCATTGGCGCGCAAACCCAAGGTCTCAATGGTAAACAGCCTGCCAACATGGCAGCCTTGAAAAAAGGTGGTTGTACTGCGGTGACTAATGCCAATGCAGCTTTCCAAGACGATGATGTCGTGATTCGTACCTTAGAATATGCAGCGGGTTTAGGTTTAACTGTGGTGTTCTATCCTGAAGAACCACAATTGGCGAAAGATGGTTGTGTGCATGAAGGTTTTGTGGCATCACGTCAAGGTTTGCCCATGATTCCGACTATTGCGGAAACGGTTGCGATTGCTAAATACCTGCTGATGATTGAAGTAACAGGCGTTCGTGCTCACTTTAGCTTGCTTTCAAGCGGCGCTTCAGTTGAATTGATTGCTGCTGCAAAAGCCAAAGGTTTACCCGTGACAGCAGATGTTGCCATGCACCAGTTGCATTTAACCGATGCTTTGATTGATGGCTTTAACTCACTTGCTCATGTGCGTCCACCACTTCGTGCAGCACAAGACAAAGCACAGCTTCGTGAAGCGGTAAAATCGGGTGTGATTGATGCAATTTGTACGCACCATGAACCATTGAGCAGTTCAGCGAAAATGATGCCATTTGCAGAAACTGAACCAGGCATCACAGCTTTCGATACTTATGTGGCTTTAGGTACGCAGTTGGTTCGTGAAGGTGTGTTCACTCCACTTGAATGGGTTGAAAAAGTCACGACTGCACCTGCACGTGTTGCAAAAATGCTTGAACGCTGGCAAGCAGAAGCGGGCTGGGTACTGGTTGACCCTGAGCTAGAATGGCAAGTGTCTAAAGACACGATTCTTTCTCAAGGTAAAAATACACCACTGATCGGGCAAACTTTACAGGGCAAAGTGCTTGAAACTTTCTATGTAAAATAATTCAGTCTGTAGTGATTCAGATAAAAATAAAGCCAGTCATGTGACTGGCTTTATTGTTTGGCGTAAAGAATTATTTATTCTTTAATGCCATTTCAATTTCTTGGGCTTCTTCAACGACAATGTCTAGCTCATCAGTTTTGGCTTTTTTGTCGTCTTTTTTCACTTTCTTTTTTTTCTTTTTCTTGGCTTTTTCTTCCTCTTCCTCAATCGTGCCATCTTCAATGGCTTGCCAGTACTCGAGCTGCTCCATGACGGCTGCATAAATCGAATGTTTGCTGTAATTGCCTTTTTTATCGAGCTTGCCAACAGGACGTCCCATCAAAATTTCGAGTGCTTGATCAATGGTACTAATCGCATGAATATGGAACTGACCTTCAGCAACGGCATCAATCACATCTTGACGCAACATAAGATGCTGCATGTTCTGGCGAGGAATAATCACCCCTTGTTTGCCCGTTAAACCTTGCAGTTTACATGCATCATAGAAGCCTTCGATTTTGGCATTGACACCACCAATCGGTTGCACTTGACCCAACTGATTCATCGAACCTGTAATGGCCCAAGACTGATCAATCGGCAATTGGCTAATCGCAGAGATGAGCGCAGACAGTTCAGCAACAGTCGCACTGTCACCATCGACTTGACCGTAGCTTTGCTCAAAAGCAAGCGCAGCCGAGAAGTGAAGAATCTGTTCACGACCAAAATGCGCTTTTAAGAAGCTTGACATGAGCAGTACGCCTTTGGCGTGCAAGGAGCCACCGAGTTCAACGCTACGTTCAATATCAAGAATATCACCGCCACCTTGATACACTGAAGCAGTCAGACGAGAGGGTAAGCCAAATTCGACATCAGCATAGTGAATCACAGACAGGGCATTGATTTGACCAAAGCGATAGCCTTGAGTTTCAATCAGTTGCGTACCGCGAGACAGGTCTTGCCAGTACAATTCTCTGAGATAGCCTAAGCGATATTGGCGATGTTGCAAGGCGGTATTGATATGGGCATCCGTCACCATTTTATCGCCGGCTTGGAAGGCGTGATGGTGTGATTCACGAATCAAATCACCTAAAGTCGATGCATGCAAAGATAATGAGCTTTGATCTTCAGCTTGGCGACTTGAGTCAGTCAGTAATGCGGCAAGCGCACTACGATCAAAAGGTAACAATTTATCTGCTTGCACATAATCGGCGATCAGATGCATATACGCCTGTTCGTTACTTTCATTACGTTGCAACGTATCGGTAAAGTCGGCACGAATTTTAAAGACACTGCCAAGCTCTGGTTCAAGTTCTAAAATTTCATAGTAAATTTCAGGCTCAGCCATAAGCACAACTTTCAGCTGAATTGGAATAGAGGCAGGTTCGATAGAAATACTGCCTGTGAGTGTGAGCATATGCTCTAAAGAAGACAGTTTGAGTTGTCCAGATTTCAAAGCACGTTTCAAACCTTGCCATGCGTAGGGTTGTTCAAGAAGTTGCTCGGCTTCGAGCATCAAGAAGCCACCATTAGCACGGTGCAATGCACCCGCACGAATCAGGGTAAAATCGGTTGTGATTGTGCCATTTTGAGTGAGTTGTTCGACATGACCCAACAAATTGTAATGGGTTGGGAAGTCTTCAAAAATTACAGGCGCACCACTGTTTGGTGTATTGCTGACAATCACATTGGCTTGATAGCGTGCAGGAACTCGGCTAAAGAGAGCAGGTGAGAAGTCTTCTTCGTCCTGATCAAGAATCAACTCAACATTTTCAATAATGTCTTTGGCATAGAGTTTGAGATATTGTTCTAAACCTTGAATATTTTGGAATTTGTTGAGAATTAGATCAATACGTGGCGTGACCACTTGTTTTGCAATTTCACGGTTTAAGTCAGAAACTTGATCACGGGCATCATCTTCCAGATCACCCAAATGTAAACCTAGGCGCTCTAGTTTTTTATCCATATAACGGATATTGGATGCAATCTCTGCACGTTGTTTATTCGGCAGTGCATCTAGCTCTTCTTGCGATATTTCCTGTAGAACATCATCTTTCAACTGAACAGGCACAAAACAATGTTCTTCGTTGCGAGAAATCAGTTTAAGGTCTAAGCCTGCACCCTCTTTGGTGAGTTCGACAAGCGCTTCTTGTTGTTCCTGTCCAGTTTCTTGGCGAATGCGTTCAATGCGGTTGTGATAGGTTTCTGCACTAAAGCGGCGTTCGAGCTGTTTTAAAATGGTTTGCCATGCTTGATGCAGGGCATTCTGAAACTTATTACCTTGACCAGCAGGGAAGCAAAGCGCCAGTGGCTGACGAGCAACTTGGAAGTTATTGACATAAACCCAATCGTTTGGCGTAGGCATAGATTTGGCATGTTGCTGTAGCAAACGCTTAATCATGGTGCGTTTACCCAGTCCTGCTGTACCGACCGCAAAAATATTATAGCCCGCATAAGGGAGAGCAATCCCTGCTTCTACAGAAGCTCGCGCACGATCTTGTCCTAAAAAGTTGTTTAATGGCTTGATACGTTTAGTGGATGCAGGGATTTTTTCAAAATCAGGGATATGCGTGAGTTGTTCTGGTTTTAACTCCGTCTTTTGTAATGTTTGTTGTATTTCGGGTTGATCAAACGCGGAGATAGGGTTGTCCTGATGAAGTTGTTTTTTAGTTAAAGAGTTTGCAGAGAGTACTGAATTCATTTGATCGAGTCTTTGGGTCACGGTTTTTAAATCCACAACAACAGTTGATTGGCAATTTAAAGGTATACAGTTTTGCCATTAAAGATCAAGCGACATATAAAAATTAACATGAAAAAAGCAAGATTCTTATGGAATCAGGTTGCAACATTGCAGCTAAAGGTTTCAAATAGCAGCTTTAAATCGCATGGAAACCCTCAGCACAATGACTTCGCAAAGCCAAGACTGGACACAAGCCTTTCGTGCTTTTTTAGATCGCCGTGCCTTGATTATGCTGTTTCTGGGGTTTTCTGCGGGTATACCTATTCTGCTAATTTTTTCGAGCTTATCCCTATGGTTGGGCGAGGCGGGCATCGACAAAAGCGCGGTGACTTTTTTTAGTTGGGCTGCATTGGGATATTCCTTTAAATTCGTGTGGGCACCCTTGATTGATGAGTTGCCTGTGCCTGTCTTAACCAAAGCCTTGGGGCATCGCCGTGGCTGGTTGCTAGTTGCCCAGTGCCTCATTATTTGTGCCATTTGTATCATGGCTTTTTCAGATCCATCATTGGGGCAAAACTATCTTATTCAAATGGCAGTTGGTGCTGTACTGCTAGGGTTTTCTGCCGCAACACAAGATATTGTGATTGATGCGTATCGGATTGAGTTGGCTGAAACGGAAATGCAAACCGTTTTGGCTTCGACTTATAATGCAGGTTATCGTATCGGGATGATTGTTGCAGGTGCGGGCGCTTTATTTTTGGCGGCATCTTTAGGGACATCCAAAGGCAACTATATTTATAGTGCTTGGAAATACACATATTTGACGATGGCTGCGGTGATGCTGGTTGGCATCATCACGACATTGTTGGTTCGAGAACCCCAAGTAAAGCGGGTGTCTAAAAATTATCAGCGTCAGGATTATTTTCGTCTGGTCTGCGTTTTCTTTTTAGCCGTCATTAGCTTTGTTTTGAGCTATGTTTTCTCAGATGATCTTGTGGTTGCATTAGAAAAAAGCTGGCAAATTCAGGACAATTTTTTATTGTTCTGTTTTGAAGCAATCCGTTTTCTCGGCTCGGGAGCAGTTGCTTTACTGGTTGGGACTGTTCTGGTGAAAGCAGGCGTGGTCAATCGTCAAATGGCGATGGACACATGGGTTAGCCCGATTCAAGATTTCTTTCAGCGCTACGGTGTAAAACTTGCGCTATTTTTATTGCTTCTCATTGGTTTTTATCGCATTTCTGACATTATTGCAGGGGTGATTTCCAATGTATTCTATCAAGACCTGAATTTTACCAAAGAGCAGATTGCTGAAGCTGTCAAAGTCTATGGAGTAATTTTCTCATTGTTTGGTGGATTTTGTGGTGGCTTACTGGCACAGCGCATGAACATCATGAAACTGATGTTTGTTGGTGCTGTTTTTGCGAGTAGTACCAATCTGATTTTTATTGGATTGGTCAAATCAGGGCAACCACTTGGACAGGTTGAGCTGACTGTAGGGCAGCAACATTATCAGGTTCAACCTGACGATGTCGGATACTGGTCAGTGAAAGTACCCAATCAAGTTTTAGCCCAATCTCATCAAATTCAAATCCAAACGCAGTTTGCAGATCAAGCCAATTCTAAAATTAACTTGAACTTGCCTTACCTACAAGCGAGTTCCAAGCCACAAATTCAATTTTTACCTGTAACAAGCGATGGCGTACTTTCTCCTAAAGAGCAGCAAGATAGTATCGTGGTGAAAGGACAAGTTTCGGGTGTGGACGCTGACCAGTTGCAAACAGATACACCTATTACAATTTTGTTGGATGGTCAAAAATATCCAGCAAAACTGGATGATAAAGGTCTGTTTAGTACAGCAATAGATGGCGCTGTTTTGTCTAAATCAGTTTCTAAACATCTGATTGCACAGTTAAACTTTAATCAGACTTCTATTCCTGTAGTTCGGGCTGAACAGCGTTATACACTGGGAAGCTCTGCTACACCGCTAGATATTGATTTACAGCCTTTAAGTGTTGTGCAGCCAGATCAAGCCACAACAGAAATTAAAGGTAAGGTGATTAAACCTTATAGTCAATTGTGGTTGTACTTTGCGATCGTGATTGATAACTTGGCTTCAGGTTTGGCAGGAGCCGCATTTATTGCATTTTTATCTAGCTTAACCAGTGTCTCTTTTACAGCAGTTCAGTATGCTATTTTTAGTTCATTGATGACACTGACCCCTAAAATTTTAGGTGGATATTCGGGTACGATTGTGACCCATATTGGTTATCCAAAGTTTTTCTTAATGACGACCTTAATTGGAATCCCGATTTTAGCATTGGTCATTTGGGTAGCAAAATTATTAAGAGATCATCAATCCATACAAACTTCACAAGAGGATTAATCGTATGCGCATGTTACATACCATGTTACGCGTAGGCAATTTAGAGCGCTCATTGGCATTCTACACTGAAGTACTCGGTATGACTTTACTACGTCGCCGTGACTATGAAGAAGGGCGTTTCACACTGGCTTTTGTTGGCTATGGTGACGAAGAAAATAATACAGTCTTAGAGCTGACCCATAACTGGGATACTGAAAGCTATGATTTGGGTAATGCTTACGGACATATCGCCATTGCAGTTGAAGATGCTTACCAAGCCTGTGAACAGATCAAAGCACGTGGTGGCAATGTGGTGCGTGAAGCAGGTCCAATGAAAGGTGGTGTTACGGTCATTGCTTTTGTTGAAGATCCAGATGGTTATAAAATTGAGTTGATTCAGCAAGATCAGAACGCGCGCAATAATTAACAGATCGCAATAAAGCAGTCGTATCAGTCTATTTTTTCCTGTATAATACGCCGACTTGTTGAGCTTAGCCCTAACTTAGAGTTTCGGTGAGCCAAAAGAATGGTCTGTGATGGTGTTGACCTGCTTTTTGCATTCCTCATAGCGAGATTCTCGTGATGAGAGTGGTCAATTGCGATGACAGCATAACCTTTCTTAACCTAGGAGAATCGACCATGCGCGCCGATATTCACCCAAAATACGAAAAATTAGTTGCAACTTGTTCTTGCGGTAATGTGATCGAAACACGTTCTGCTGTTGGTAAAGAAACACTTTATCTTGACGTATGTTCAGCTTGCCACCCATTCTATACTGGTAAACAAAAGAATGTAGACACTGGCGGTCGTATTGACAAGTTCAAACAACGTTTTGCGGGTATGTCACGTTCAGTTAAACGTGGTTAATCCGACAGGATGTAAAAAACGGGCAATTTGCCCGTTTTTTTTATGCTTGTATATGTCGATATGACAAGACCTTAGTGGTCTTGTCCATCAATTAAGTGATCGAGCTTCTTTTGAAAATAATCACCTTGTAAATAACGAACATCAATATTCCACGCATTGGCAAAGGTATTCATGTTATTTAACATTGGTAAAATCATATCAACTTCACGGATTTCTTGATAATTTTGAACCTGTAACTGTAACTCAGCCATTTCCTTGTCATCATTTAAACTTTGAGTCAGTTTTGAATCTAGGCGATAAAGATCAATATCTTGATTGCTAAGAAGGTTGGTGCATGTATCATCAACACCAAAATGACGTACAGAAATTAAAGCACCTTGAGCGCGTAACTGTTTGAGTACGGGCGTAACCTGTTCCGCATATTGGAGCAGATCGTGCGTTGAAAACTGTAAAATCAGTGGATGATTTTTGGTGTTTCGAATAATTGAAAAGAGTTTCTCAATTAAATTTACAACTTGTTTATCATGCAATAAAACATAAATATTTAAATTGATGATTAACTTCGCATTTGGATACTGAGTGATAAAGTTATATAGCTGTTTACAAGCTTCAACCAAAATCCAGCGATCTAATTTAACAGCTAACTCAGTATCTTTACGAAGCTCAGCGAGATCTTCAAGAGAAAGCCACTGTTTTTCATAAATAACACCACTACTCACTTCGTAGGTATATAGCTCAGTATCTTGCTTGTCGTAAAGTTGTTGATATTTTAAATGCACTGCATTTTGTTCAACAATGCTGTGTAACTCTTTAATTAATTGTTGTTCGCGATCTAATTCGGCACCAAGCACCATAGCAGGTGGTAGCTCATGTGATTCAAAGTTGGAGAATTGAATTTCATGCGATTCAACTTTTTTATGCTGAATCGGATGTGATAGACCATGTACGATGAGAAAGTCAAATTGCTCTTGATTTTGAATTGCCCCCTCAATTTCACTATAACCAATAGAAAATTGTACAGAGTAGTTTTCTGCATCAACATCAAGTAGTTGTGGTTTTAGAAGTGGGCTTAGACCCTGAAGTTTAGAGTAAAGCAAGTTTTCATTGGCAGCTTGGCAAAGACCGACAAATAGGGCAGGGGCAATTTTAATAACAGTGCTATGAATCTGCTCTTGAATAAATTCTTGTACAGATTTGATATAGGTGATGGTTTTGCCTTGATCTAAATGTGCAACTTGGTCATGAAATCCTGTAAGTAAAAACATCACGATGGCATTTTTATTTGCGGGTTCATTGAGCATTTTACGATTGATTTGTTCGTAAAAACGGCTACTCGAATTCGTGAGTTCTGAACCTGTAGATGATGCTTTAATTTGTGATGATGTTTCAGTTTCAATTGAAATCTGTACAGCATCTAATTGCGTTGTATCAGGTAAGAATTCTAGACGTAAGGCATGATCTGGTTGTTTGATATTTGGATTAAGAGATTTTAAATCAAACCGTGCCTGATCGAAGTTGCGTTGAGAGATACGCTTAAAACGTTGTTTAAAATCTTGTAACTGTTCAGGTTGTAAAATATCGAGTAAAGGTAACCCTAAAATTTCATCTTCTTTGTTAAATCCAAATAGGTTCAAGTACTCACGATTGGCTTTGACATGAATGCCTTCTTGGATTACAGCAAGTGCTTTATGAGTATCATGAGCATGTGTTTGAATATGAGTTTCAGCAATTTCTAGTTCTTTGAGTAAATGCTGCTGAGCCTGTAAAGAGCGGCTATAAGATAAGGTACGCACAAGACCAATATAGAAACGATCTGGATAGTCCAGATTGAATAAATCATAAACCCCTTTATTGATATAGTTTAGATATTGGGACGGATGATAACCTTCAGGATTGAGTAGTAATAATGGGAGTTGTGGCTGATTGGATGCGTGAATGAGGGCGAGAGCTTGTTCAACCTTTAAATCATAAGCTCGCCCAAATAAAACAACATCCCAGTGGGTGCGGAGTTGTTTTTCAAAACTTTTAATATCGTCTAGCAGAAATGCATCGACTTGGTGCCCTTTTGAGGTTAATAGGTCGACGATTTGATTATAGCGAATTTGATTGTCATCTATAATGAGCAAACGTGTCTTAATTTGTTTGAGCTTGTTGGATAAAAAAGCATTTCTCATTTTAGACTTTCCCATACATCTTGTTTTTTAATGGTTTCAGCATGTTGGCGAACATGTTGTTCAAGTATACCTTGTTCATCATCATTTAATAACTCAAAGTTAAATTGTGAAAAGCTTTGACTAATCAACTTTGCATCATTCAGATAAATTTTGATCTGTTTATTGGCGAGGCGTAGATTAACGCCCTGCTGTGGTTTAAAAGTTTGATGTCCAGGAACCACGATGGTCAAGTGGTTTTTGTTCAGGACTTCATTACATAATAAAATCGCAGGGTGGAAAAAGACAGTATTACGATCGGCACTAAGTTGTACTGCACAGGGTGTAAGATCTTGCGACAAAATTTCAACACCAAATTCTAGATGTTTATTCGATGCCTGTTTTATCCAGCGGATTACACCACCTCGCCAAGGACTTTGCGCATTTTCCTGAACGAGAATAAACTCCCCTGTGCGTAACTGTTTAGGTACATGTCCTGTCCAACGAATACGATAACCATTAATACTGATATCCATAATCGTACAACTATGAATTTGTTTCGTGTCTTGGTCTAGTGTTGGATAAAGCGATTTACTATTTGTTGGCGTGGAATCATTGCTCCAACTGGTCATAAATTTTGAATTGTTTTGCTGTAAATGCACTTTACTTTCAAGTAGAAGCGTATCTTCAAAATGTGTTGCATGAGATAAATAGTAATGTGCACTCTGTAAGCCAAAGGCTAATTGTATATTAGAAACATAATCATAACGTTCATAACGACGTTCAGGAATATTGTTAAGTAGATTCTGAACGTGGAAAATTAAAGACGAACTTAAATAATGCTTTTCAGTCGGTGAAATTTGTTTGTTTTGTGGCAAATTTGCCAAGTTAATATGTTCAAGTAATGCTTGTGTTTCAATAAAATAACAGTCTTCACCTTTCTTTAACTGAGTGTTATTGAGAACAGGTGGGAAATCTTTATTTGGATCAATAATATAACGAGAGTTAGCTGATTCTTTATTGATGATTTGAATTAATTGAACCCATTGGTAGGAACATTGGAACAATGCTTGAATTTCAATTGGTCGAATTTGGTGTGTATTTAAAATATCGAGTAAGTTAATTTGGGTATAGAGTTGATAAATATTGGTCAACTGATTGATTGAACCATGCAAATGGTTAATGTCTTCAAGATGAAAATCGTTATATTCAGCCAAGATAAATAACTGATGACCAATTCGCCATTGACCTACTAAACTGCTTTTATAGAGTACCAGTTGTTGAAACTTTAACAGGCTAAGCTGTTGTAAGGCATAGTAGGTACTTAAGCTACGGATTTCTTGTAGTTGTTTCTTTTGTCGAAAAGCAAAAAGTGAGAATTGCTTGGAATTGAGTTGAGTATGTGCCTCAAAAGCAATATGAATATAAATACGTGCGATATAACAGCGAAACTGTTGAGCCAGCTCTACAATGGATTCATTGTGATTCATGATAGAAGCGACATCGCTGAGAAAATATTTTTCTAATGTGCCCAAGACTTGTTCTAAAGATAAATGTAAGCTTTGAATTAAATCAAAGCGGAGTTGCTCTTCACATTTAAGCTCTAAAATCTCAATGACAGCATTCAGTAATGATTTCGATGAATCTCCCAAATGAATCGATGGCAAGCGCAAAAGCCATTCTTGCATGCCTTTAACGCTTGCTGTGCAGAAACTTAATTCAGACCGATATTGTTCGATCGGGGCTGTAAAAAAGTCACTTTGGTTTATTGTTGTCATACGTCACCACTAAAAAATAGGCGTTCCATATAA